>CALQRR010000116.1 GCA_943333015.1 Chitinophaga pinensis
GCCGGTGAAGCCTCGGTGCAGCTATTGATGGTGGAGGCTACTACGAAGTTATTTCCGGCATCTTGGGTGTGTGAAACAATCAGAAATTGCTGATTCGAATTGGTAATGGGAGTTCCCGAGCGGTACCATTGATACGAACTGGCAGGCTGTGTCCATAGCGTGTCAATGCCGTTTGGACATAGCTGTAATGAGGAAGGTGTAATTGTTGGATTAAATGGGCATTGCGCTATGAGTGTGGCCCCCCAGCCAGCACTTAAAAGCCCCAGAAAGAACTTCACGATCGTTTTCACACGTTGATTTTTGGTTGAACAGGTGAAGTTACTACATCCCTACTATTCGATCGAAAAAATTCAATTTATTAAAATGCGTTGTCTTACAACTTCATACACAACTAAAGCCGTGGCAACCGAGACATTGAGGGAGCCGGTCTTTCCAAACATCGGAATTTTCACGCGTTCATCGCAGCGTTTTAGGTATTCGGGACTGATGCCGTCTTCTTCCGACCCCATGATAATACCCAACGGTCCTTGCAGTTCAACGGCGTACAATGACTTCTCCGTTTTTTCGGTACACCCCACCAAACGAATGCCTGAGTTGGACAGGTATTCGAGGGTGTCTTTCAGATTGGTTGTCCGGCAAACAGGCAAATTCATCAACGCTCCAGCCGAGGTTTTCATGGCATCGCCCCCCACCCGGGCACTTCCGCGTGATGGGATAATGACGGCATCAATGCCAGCACATTCAGCCGTCCGACAAATCGCCCCAAAATTCCGCACATCGGTTACCCGATCCAGAATCAATAAAAATGGATCACGTCCTTCTTCATACACCCGTTGCAAAACTTCCTCTATGGGCTGAAACGTAACGGGTGAAATAAATCCGATCACTCCCTGATGATTGGCGCGTGTCATCCGGTCCAGCTTTTCACGGGGAACCATCTGCAAGGGAATTTCAAGCTCATCGAGCAGCTCCCGGAGCTCTTGCAATTGCGGAGAGCGCAGTCCAACCTGTAAAATCACTTTGTCGACATCGGCGGCACTTCGCAAGGCTTCCAACACAGGAAAAATTCCGAAAATCATTTCCGACGGATCGGACTCTTGTTGTTTGTGAAATGGTTTATTCATAGAAATAGGCATTGCCGCTCCTCCAGCTCTCAATGGCTTTGTACCAAACGGTGGCGTATATGGTCTTGCGCTCAAGTCGGTAATCGTCCGACGAAAAAGCATGACTAAAACGTTCAAACCGGAAGGAGAGTGGCTGCATGCCCGCGCTGGCAGGATACGTCCACTCTTCCGCCCGACCGTTGTTGTAAACACTGGAAGGCGCGCCAAAGATCGTATAAATCATCCCGCGGTCGGTCTTCCAACCGGGGTTAAACGTACTGAAAAGTAAATTCGCCTGTTCCACCCGTGCATTCCACGCACGTTCCACTTCCTGAGTCTGCGTATTGTCAAGCCCTAGCAGTGTCCAAAAAGCCGAAATACCGGCGCGTGTTTTTGGTGACGCATCCAGCACCTTCACCTCCGATTTCTGCATCAGATACACCAGCGTTCTGAACCGTTCATCTTCCTGTTCCCGTCTTGGAAAGGATTCTCCAAAAAAAGCCAGGGTGCTGAATGCTTCAGGGGATCCGCTGCAGTAAATACGTAACAGTTCTTCGCGCACAGGTGCAAACCGGAGCAATTGTTCCCGACGTAGCGTATCGCGTCGGATGCATGCCGGGAAACGATAGGCATCGGTACTGATCACAAACGGCGGCAAGGGCAGGGCAAACATGGCGGGATAATGTTCCACTACAAACAAATCTGCGGTCGGATCGCGATACGTTATCTGGCAGACAGCACCAACCGGAATCCAGGATTGATCACTTTTCTTCCCCGAAAAAGCTACCCGAAAATCAAGCCCAGGCCCGTTGTTCATCCGGTAAAGATTGCGGTAGATGACCCTGCTTTTTTGCTTTTGAAGATCCCTTACATCCAACACCAACAAGCCCGATGTGCCCAACAGAAATGGCAGATGCAGCTCGGTGCGCAGATAAACGGCGGTATCGCGTATGCCCGATTCCAGCACCACCGGTGGACTCAGCGCAGGATTTTTGCGCGCAAACTGCGGATAAAACGTAGCACGGATGAGCACGCGTCGGCGAGGCTCCAACCCTGCGGCATCGGGCAAAAGTCCAAGCTGTGCATTGGGAACCTGCAGATGGATTGCAACACTGTCGGAACTAATGGCACCAAATTGAACCTCAACTGCTGGCTGCTCCGGTGGAAAACGATAGGCCGCTGCCCGGTTTTGAACAAACGGATTTTTTCCTGTTGAACAACCGCCCATCAAAATCAAAAAGCAGAAATACCTAAACGTCTTCCTCTGCATCGGCATCAGCACGGTTGAGAAGTGCGGCAGGCATTACCTTGGAAGAACGGGAACCTAGTTTCCGAAGTTTTTCAACACGGTTTACCAGATTGCCACTGCCATCGGTGAGCTTTTTCATAGCTTCTTCGTACGTTTTTTTAGACGTGTCCATCTGGTTGCCCAGTTTAATCAGATCTTCACTAAAAGCCACAAACTTATCGTACAGCTTTCCGCCCTGGTCGGCTATTTCCTGTGCATTCTGATTTTGATATTCTTGTCGCCAAATACTGGCAATGGTGCGCAACGTAGCCAACAACGTGGTTGGGCTCACTACCACAATGTTGCGGTCGAATGCCTCGTTGAACAAAGCCGGATCGAGTTGAACAGCTGCGGCAAACGCGGGCTCAATAGGAATAAACAGCAAGACAAAATCGAGGCTATTGAGAGCATGTAGCTGCTGATAATTCTTATCCGACAAACCCCGCACATGTGCCCGTAGTGAAGCCAAGTGCTCCTTTCCGGCAAGCAATTGCTGCGTTTCGTCTTCGGCACTCACCATCCGCTCATAGCCCACCAGCGATACTTTGGAATCGATCACAATGGATTTTCCTTCGGGCAACCGGATAATAACATCGGGCTGAAAACGCCGGCCTTGCTCATCGTTATGACTTTCTTGTACCACATATTCGCGCCCCTTGGTAAGCCCCGATTTTTCCAAAACCGATTCCAGAATAAACTCGCCCCAATTGCCCTGCGTTTTGGTTTCGCCTTTCAAGGCTTTGGTGAGATTAATCGCGTCTTTGCTCATCTGTTGATTCAGCTCTCGGAGATTGCCAATTTGTTCCCGCAAGGCCGAAGAATCCTGCAAGGATGCTTTGTGTGTGGAATCGACCGTCTTCTCAAATTCGGCAATTTTCTCCCGCAGCGGCTTTAAAATCTGATCAATGTTTTCCTTATTCGTTTCGGTAAACCGCCGCGATTTGTCTTCCAGCAGTTCGTTGGCAATGTTCTTAAATTCGAGGTTAAACTTTTCGCGCAGCGTTTCCACTTCCTGCTTTTGCTCTTCCATGCGCACTTTCAGCGAATCATGATTGCTTTTCCAATGCGCCATCTCGGCACTGAGCTGCATGTGCTGTTGGCGCAACTGCGCTTCCTCCTGTCGACTCCGCAGCAACTCCTCCTCTTTCATTTTCACCACCTGAAGCTGTGCGGCCAGTTCGGCCTGTACACGCATCGAATCCTGCAGCAGGACTTCTTTCCCTTGTGCCAGCTGCATCCGCGACCAGAAAAACACAACCAGCGCACCCGCAAGCACACCGGCAATCAAAAAAACGATTTCCATACGGCCAATTTGTAACGCTGCAAAATACGGGAATCTGTCGCCAGTAAGGTGTCAATTCTTCTTGTTTCGAATCGTAAAAAATACGTTCAGGGCGTGCCCTTCGGTCGCGTTTTACGTTCCAAGTCCTCGTCCCGATGGGTCTGCGGGCTTTCCTCTGCAACCGCTCACGCAGTCATTGGGGACAAGTGATGCAAGAAGATTCACCCTGAAACATTTCAAAACAGCGCTCAGAAATTTATCAACACCGGCGTTCAAAAACAGCCGTTTATAAACGTTTAACAGACGAATCAGGTGCCGGGAATTTTGTTTCTTTCAGCCGGTGGGTGGTTAGTGGTCGGCCCCGCGTGCGCGAGGTCAATACGATGATTTTCTGTTAATTATGCCAAATCGAATACTTTAGCAACCGAATAAAATGCCCCCTCATTACGGTCGGTTGCGTGAGTGGTTGAGGCGGAAAGCCCGCACGCAGGAGGACTTAGAGCCGAAAACACGACCGTTTGTGCGTCCGGCACGTGTAGTAAGCAAAAACGGGCACGCCCAAATCCTGTTTCAAAACAAGCTCGTTATTCCAAAATGCACCTTCGCCGATCGGAATTCGATGGGATTGTCGAACTGTTTTCCCAACGCATAGGAAATAGAAAAAATGCCCGCCTTGGTTTCGAAACTCATGCCGGCACCAAACCCAAATGGCCGGTCGGTGATGCTCCGGTTCACGGCTTTGTTTTCGTAATACGCACCGTTCCAAAAGGCAAACAAAAAGGAGTTTTCCTCGAGCAAATACCGGTACTCGAGATTGACCATAGAGTACGCCGATGCAAAAATGGACTCTTCGTTAAACCCGCGCAATGTGTTGTTTCCACCCATGCGAAATAGCTCATTTTCAAACACATTGGCGCCGTTAATCACACTCGCCATCACACCAATAGTAAACGTGCTCCGGTTACGAATGGGTAAAAAAACATCCGCATCCACATGTCCATTGTACTGCACCGATCGCAACGTGAGCTGGTCGTAAAGCGCTTCGTCAAGGGCCGCATTTTTCTGAATATTCCGAATGCCTGTCCCAAACCGCGCCAGCACTTTGTAGCCTTTCCGGGGATTCAGCCGGTAGTCGAGCCGGGTGAGATTGAGCTCCAGTCCGTACACATTGGAACGAATATCGGCATAGTCGGGCAAAGTGATGAGGTTGACGAGCGCCTTGGTGGACAACAAACTGGAAGATCGATTTTCATAATACACCTTGAGGTAATCGGTCCCCTTCATCAGATATTGAATCCCAATGTTTTGCTGCACATTGATAAAGGTAGTGTCGCGCTTGTACAAGCCAAAAGCGCCTTCTACACCCAATCGCGTATTGAATAAGAAAGGCCATGCGAGCTTGATATTGAGGCTTTGCGTGGCCTGTTGCAGCCGGCGCCATTCGGCATCAATAAGCTCTCCCCGGCCAAGGCTATTCTTCAGCTTGAGGTTGGCCTCACCGGTCAATAAGAGCTTTCCGGATTGGGCATTGTTGGGCAAAAACCCGATGATTCCATTGAAGCTGCTGGCTTTACGCTCGTTGAGATACAGCCTTACTAGCGTCGAATTTTCGAGTAAGAAGACATCCGCGGGGCGCGTCTCCGTTAAAAAGGGAAGCTCTTTCAGTCGTGTGGAAATTTGCCGCATCACCGCTTCGTTGTAAATATCTCCGGGCTTTACTCCAATGTAATTGTACAAATACCGGGACGTGATTTTAGCCGTGCCACGCACCGTCACACTGTCCACATGAAACAGCTCACCCGGTTTCATTCGCAGCCCAGCCTGAAGAACAGGCGATTGGGTATTTAAACTATCGAGCTGCAGACTGGCAAAGGGATATCCGTTGTTTTCGTAATAGGTGATGATTTTCCGGAACATGCGCCGCGTTTGGGAATACCGGAATGGCCGGTTTTGAAACATCCGTTCCCGAAAACCACTGCTACTCAAGGCGGCCTCGTCCACATTGATGGAATACAGCCGCGCCCACGTGTACATTGCTCCCAGATGAATAAACGCCCGCAGCGTATCGCCCTGCGCAGCACTGCTGTCGACTCCGGCGGTTAAGTAGCCATCTTCCTGCAACGAAAGCACATAATCGGAAAGGGCTTTTTGGCGCTGTTCATTGGAGGAAAAACAGGATTTCGGTAAAGACTTCATTGCTTTTGTTCCGGGCATAGCAGCCACCAGCAGCCGGTAAGACTGCGCCTGCACCGGCATCGACAAAATACACAGAAGTAAAAACCGAACAA
>CALQRR010000117.1 GCA_943333015.1 Chitinophaga pinensis
GACCTCAGCGACAATCGAAACAGTACCATTTCCTACCTCCGGCGTGGCATAAATCCCGATGATTTTTTACTGGTTGTTTGCAATCTCACCCCTGTACCGATGGAAAATTACCGCATTGGTGTTCCTGCTGCTGGTAAATACGTACTTGTCCTAAACAGCGATGATAAAGCATATTGGGGAAGTGGTTTTACATCCAAGGAGAAATATGAATCATCCGATATTGAAAAACATGGACGGCTGCATTCTATTGCCTTGGATCTACCACCGTTGTCGGTGCAAATTTTTAGACTTGGCAATGGGAATAAAAAAGCTGCTGTGAAGAAAAAAGCCTGATTACGGGAAGGCTGCTCTTCTTAAATCCGTTATTTGCCGCAAATAGTTCCACTAGTCATGAAGCAGGAGTTCATCACGGCCGTTCAAGCCTCGTATCCCGATAACCAGCCACATATTTTTTTAGGATGTGGCGTATTGAACGGCGAAATTTTACCCGATGCACGGGTGAATATTCCACTGAGCATGATGAACCGTCATGGACTGATTGCCGGGGCAACAGGCTCAGGAAAGACACGGACGTTACAGGTTTTAGCCGAGCAATTAAGTCAAGCAGGGGTACCTGTATTTCTCTCCGATATCAAAGGCGATCTCAGCGGAATGGGAAAACCGGGGCAACAAAATCCTAAAATAGATGAGCGGGCTGCTGCACTGAATCATCCGTTTAATCCTTTAGGTGTACCTATCGAATTGTATTCTTTAAGTGGGAAACTCGGGGCACAGATGCGTGCAACTGTCATGGAGTTCGGACCCATTCTTCTTGCTAAAGTACTGGAGCTTAACGATACACAAACAGGCGTGTTGTCTATCCTGTTTAAATATGCAGACGATAAAAAATTGCCCATTGTCGATCTCGAGGATTTGAAGAAAGTCCTGAATTACCTCAGTGAAGGACCGGGCAAGGCCGAAATCAAAGAACGCTACGGTATCATTTCCGCTTCCACATCCGGAACCATTTTACGTAAAATTGTTGCCTTGGAACAGCAAGGTGTTGAAGCTGTGTTTGGAGAACCGTCCTTCGACATTTCCGATCTGATGCTTCGGGTGGATGGTCAAGGAGTGGTGAGTTTGCTCAATGTGAGCGATATGCAAGATAAGCCGGCGGTGTATTCAACGTTTCTACTGAGTTTGCTGGTGGAGTTGTATGAAACGTTGCCTGAAGCGGGCGATCTGGATAAGCCTAAACTAGTCTTCTTTTTTGATGAAGCACATTTGCTGTTCAACGATGCACCCAAAGCATTTTTGGAGCAGATTGAGCAAATTGTCAGGTTGATTCGATCCAAAGGCGTGGGGGTGTTTTTCTGCACACAGATGGCGCAGGACATTCCCGAAACAGTGCTTGCTCAACTAGGAAACCGCGTGCAGCATGTGTTACGGGCTTTTACTCCCAATGATGCCAAGGCATTAAAGGATACCGTGAAGACATATCCGCGATCTGCTTTTTATGAAATTGATGAAACTCTCACGCAGATGGGAATAGGTCAGGCACTCATCACTGTGCTCAATGCGAAAGGTATTCCTACCGAAGTGGTTCATACGCATTTGGTGCCACCAGTTGCTGTAATGGGACCGTTAACTGCAGCCGAATATCAAGAACATCTTCATCAATCAGAGCTTTTCGCGAAATATGCAGAAACCGTAAATCCCCAAAGTGCTTATGAGATACTCAATGCGCGTATTCAACCCTCCGTTGAAGCAGAAACGCCTCGGTCGACCAGTACTGCTAAAAAGGAAAAATCGGTCTTGGAAGAGGTGATGAGTTCTTCGGTAACACGGAGTATTGGTCGTGAACTCGTACGAGGAATATTTGGTGTTTTGTTTGGGAGCTCTAAACGCAGTCGCCGCTGATCAGGCAGTAATGCCGTCATCTTCATCCACTAATTCCTCGTCTTTTCCTTCTTCATAAATTTTTACAAGCAGGAAAAACCAGGATATAAGTAAAGGCCCGAAAACCAACCCCAGAATTCCAAATACAGGAATACCGATGATTACACCAATAATGGTGATGAGCGGATGAGTATTGGCTACGTATTTGGAGATGAAAAAACGCAACACATTGTCGATGTTCGTTACCAGAATGAATCCCCACAACATGATTGCATATCCATCGGTTGCTTGACCGTTCGCAATGGCAATGAGTCCTGCGGGCACAAAAACAATGGGTGCACCAATGACGGGAAGGAAGGAAAGGAAAAATGAAATAATGCCCCAGAAGATGGGGTCTTGGAAGTCGAAAATCACAAACCCGATGGCCACCAGACTTCCTTGCACAAATGCAATGAAACCTTGTCCCAGCACATTAGAATACGTGGAGCTTTGAAGTTCTTTAGCGAAACGTAAGCTGTTTTCCGGTTTGAACGGCATGTATTTGATGAGGGTGTTTTCAAACTGACGGTGCTCAGTCAGCATAAAATACAGCATAAAATACATCATACCGAGTGTGAGAAGCAATCCGAAAATGCCGCTCAGAAATGAACTAACACCCCCAAACATATTTTCCTGAAGAAAGGTGAGGATCTTTTCGACGGTTGCATCGTCGTTGACTTTTACTCCAAAAAAAGTCTGGACTTTTTCGATAATTGAGGTAATCGCTTCTGTATGCTTCAGGAAATTGGAGACTTTTGTGCCAATCATCATAATAACAGTGACGAGTGGTAATACAAGCAGCAAAAAGGTTGTAAGCATGATGGTCCAAGTTGCTAACCAACTAGGCCATTTTCGGGTATGTCTCAGATATCCAAAAAAGGGACGAAAAAGCACGTATAAAACTACCGCCCCTAAGAAAGCCGGAAATAGATTCCGAAGTGCATATAACAAGAAAATACCGGAGCCGATGGTTAGGCCCAAGATGATTTTTCTTCGAAGTCGGTAGTCTTTTATCGGCACAGGCTATTTTTCTTTACTGAGACGTATGGCATCTTCCAAGTCAATCCGGATTCCATTGCGATAACCTGCTATGAAAGCTTTTCCTTTCATGCGGGCATTGGAGTTCATTTGCTTACGAGCATCTGCCAGTGAAGGGAACTCGCCAAAGGTATATTTATACAGCCCGTTATGGCTTTCTTCTTGAAGATCGTTCTCGTCTACCCCAAAGTCTTTTGCAATCAAAGACTTGTCTGTTTTTTCGGGCAACGCCGCTACCTGAATTCGGAAAGTAACGTTCGACTTAGAAGGAGCTGCTGTTGCCTGAGGAGTTGCAACCTGCGTTTTAGCCGCTGGTTGGATTCCGGTAACCGAAATAGGTTTGATTGTTTTATCGGAAACGATATCTTGTTTGACGCCTGTGCTTTTTGTGATGGAGGCTTCTTTTTTAGTGGACGTTCCGTTTTCCTTTTTTACGGGAGGTTTTCCTGGTTTCTCGGCGGGTATTCCCGGATTGGTCTTGGCGGTCGTTGAAGGTGATTTTTTTTCTGTGCTGACTTTCTGCTCAGGCGAAGACTTTTTGGTTTCTATCAATGCTGTTTGAGCAGAAAGGGCAGGGGAGACGGGCTTCTCAAATACTTTACTGCCTTTACCCAAAACCTGAAACTGCAAAGCCGGCATCGGCTGTTCTTTTCGTTGGTTACCCTCCAAATACGCAAAAATGACAGGGATCTCCACAGGGCCGGAATACGCAGCACTGGCGGTAACTTCAAAGCGCAGGCTGATTTCCTGTTCCGCTGGTAAGCTAATCCATAAAAACTGCAGTTGTGATTTACTAAATGAAAAGATGGAGCCGGCATTTTCAACTTCATTTATGCTGAAACCACGGGGCCACGATTGCTGGATTCGCGCAATACCAGTAACATTTCCGCGTTTCAGCTTCATCCCAATCGTAAAGGGTGTTCCGGCTTCCACGGTTGCCGGAAAGTCGTATGTAATACTGGCAGATGGAGACTGCCCCATTCCATACAGATTGAAACTGATAATGAGTACTACAAGTAAATAGCGCAACTGCATCATGCTACGAATATCGGAATTTCATTCGGTCACCTAAAAAGAAAAAACGTCCTGCAGTTTGACCACAGGACGTTCGGAGGAATTAACACAGCACAGTACGTTTATTTCTGTACCGATTTTTTCTTTGATGCAAGGTTCATCGCTTCACCAATTGTAATGCGGGTGCCGCGGTTGTATGCAATCACAAAGGGAATATATCGGGAGAAATCGAGTTTGTTTTTGAAATCGCGGGCTTGTTCGTATGTGCCAAATGCGCCAACTGTGTATTTATATAGGCCATTAAAATTCTCCACCTGCATCTTCTCTTTGATGCCGTATTCTTTGCGGATTGAATCACGATCCATCTCCACTGTTGAACTAAGAATCTGAACTTTGTATTCAAGATCCACCTTCGCTTCTTCCATGTAGGCTGGCTTGTCCGCATCGTTGTTAATCATGCCCAACAATGTTTTCTCAGCGAGGGAATCACTTGGTGCGATGAATTCAATCACATCGATAGTGTTTTTCGGAAGATTGAAGATTTCTTTTTCTTCATTTAGAATGTAGTAATAGCGTCCTTCTATGGCTTGTTTACCACGCATGTCAAAAGGTACGGTCACTTTATACATCACTTGAATTTCTTCTTCTGCAGGTAGACGAAGCCAGTTGTATTTGACTTTTCCTTCTTTAAAGCTGAAAGTAGCACCTTGGCTTTCCACACCAACGGCGGTCATTCCTTTGGGAAGTTCCTGTTCAATTTGGAAGAAACTGTTGAGGTCCCTACGCTCAATTCGTATTTTAACCAAAAATGTTCCTCCGGCAAATGCCTTCGATTGTGAAAGAGATTGTGCGATACGTACAATACTTTCGGTAGCCGTCAGTTGCGTCGACAAGATTGCAAACAAGGCAAGCGGTGCAAAGAGTTTCCGAATCATGTTTTTTTATTAAAGTTCGTGTGTTGTGTGATTTGTTTGTTCAACCAGCAACCTATATTTCAACAAGTCACTGTGAATTCTGTTTGATTACTATTACTTCATTGAAGGGTTGAATGTTGCTTCGATTTACGCGCTTTCCTTACATGTTTATAACTGAAGCTGAATGTTGAAAAGCCCAGATGGAAGATGTGTAAAGCCGATAGTGGAACAGAAATACAAGTACTCTATTCTTCAACAATGTTAAGATGTATCGAAATAATCGTTCCAGCCTGTGGCTGCGATTCAATAAAGAGTTGACCGTTGTTTCTAGTCACAAATTCATGACATAGAATCAATCCCAGTCCGGTGCCCTTTTCCTTACGTGTTCCCGGACGGGTAAAGAATTCCCGGTTTCTAAGTTTGAGGAGAATGTCGGGACTCATGCCAATTCCAGAATCCGAAACGGTAATCTGAATTTTATCTTGGACCCGTAAAATGGTGATTTTCACGTAACCATCCGGATGCGTAAACTTGATCGCATTGGAAATTAGATTTCGAAAAATCAACTCCAACATATTCTTATCAGCATTCACCAATTCGGTTGTCGGACAATGTTGTAAAATCAGGATTCGCTTTTCCTGCGCCTGAGATTCCAATTGCTTGATAACACCTTTGATCAAGTGATTCGGATCCAGTAATGCGGGTTGATATACAATGCCATCCAACTGTGTCCGTGACCACATCAAGAGGTTATCCATCAAAACCATTGTGTTGTCTATTCGCTTGGAGAGTTCGTTTAGCAACATGTTTTTTTTCTCTTCCGTTACATCATCCCGACTTATCACATCAATAGCTCCGCGTATTGTAATCAAAGGTCTGCGTAGATCGTGTGAGATGATAGAAAAGAGCCGGTTTTTTGTCCGAATATTTAGTTCAAGTCGCTCGTTTTGTTGGGTGACTTCAGTCGTCTGTAGGGTAAGGTTTGATTGGATTTGTTGATTTACCCGCATAATAAATACGGTAACCAATGCGGTCAAGATCGCAGCCCCTATCGTATTCATCAGCC
>CALQRR010000118.1 GCA_943333015.1 Chitinophaga pinensis
CATTTTCGGGGATCACCCGCAGATGACATTTCAGTGAAGAATCACCGACTATCAATTGATTGCCCAACATGATACCATCTTCAAAGATGGAAATCAGATTGTCGCCCAAGCGTTCTCGAGTTCCCGATTTAACATCGAATAACCAAGTGCGGTAATTTGCCTGCTCAGTACCAAGCTCATTGAATGTTTTGGTGATCTCATATTCCATTACCTGTGCAGGACGCTGAATCAATGATTTACCGCTTGAATCGGGTTTCTCGGATGTATACAAAATCTGCATCCGATCACCCGTATTAAATGTTTTGTCGATTTTTTTGTTGAGTGAAATGCCTGTTTCTCCAGTCATATTCTCATATAAGTGTCCAATCAGATACCGTCGCTGTTCCTTACCATTGCTTTCGATTTCAATAACATGTAATTCAGGACGATAGGTGATAAAATAGTTGGTGTCGTTTTCAAAGTTATATTGCTCTGTTGGAGGGATTCCCGGAATATTTGATTGGATCTGAAGGCGTTTGATTTTTCCTTTTTTACCGCACAACACACCATTCTGTATATCTTTCTTTCGATTGATACTGTGCCAGATTTCATCCCCTTTCCAATGTTCGATTTTGTCCGTGTTTTGACCTTGTTTCCGGATAAATCCTGTTGTTTGATTTCCACGTTCGGTATAGGTTACAAACGAGATTTCACGGATGGAGTCTTTTTTATGGAGGATCCATTTTTCTGAAACAGCTTCTTCAATATGATCTGGCAGACTCATCCCATTAGGAGCCTTTACTGAAACAAGGAAGAGCTTGGAGTGTGTTAGAACTGAAAAAGGCTGTTGTGCTTGTGCTTGCTGAAAAATGAATCCTGCCAATAATAGCGATAGTCGTAATAGTGTCATAACCCAAAAGTAAACAAACAAGGTGTGATGCTCTAAGATTACCAAAGAATGAAACAGGAATGTTTTTTATAACTTCGTGAAAAATAAAAAACTATGCGCCCGCTCATCGCACGTTTGTCTTTTCTATTCCTATCCTTGCTCCTCATTGGCTCTTCTTGCAAGAAAACTACCGATCCTCTAGATTACAGTAAGGAATACGAAAACCTCACTTTCACCGTCGATACAACTTCTTCCACAGGAGAAATTCTACTGGGCACTCAAGAAGTGCAGACAGATGTCCTTACTTACCTGGCAGAGAATGGATTTACCCTCAATAATCTCAAATCGGTTAAGGTAAATTCCATTACAATCAGCACTGTTAATGCCAATCAGAATCTGGATTATTTCAAGAAACTGGAAGTGAGGTTATCCAATCAGGGAGCTGGCAATGTGATTTTTGCCAGCAAGGAACTTCCGGATTCGTTTACAGAATCAACAACGACCATCGCTCCGGATGATGTCGATCTGAAAGAATTTTTCAAACAAGGGGAACTTTCCTTCAGCTTCTTCGCGCAGAATGACCTTCCGATTTTACCAGAACCTGTCCCGATGACTGCAAAGATTTCGGTGCAGGTGGTTGCGCGCTTAGGGAATTAATCCTGTTTGCTGATTTCGTTATTCTGCCAAGTTTTCCAGCTTTGTTCTGCTTGCATTTCGAGCATCGATTGACCGTTGTGAACCATCGCTCCAGCAGCTTTACCTCTTTTTAGAAATTCGGTCTCCGCCGGATTGTACAACAAATCGTACAGCAAGTGTTTGTCTGTAAGCAATTCATATGGTAAAACGGGTGCAGATTCGGAGTCGGGAAATTGACCGATAGGAGTTGTGTTAATAATGAGCGGGTGAAAACGGATGACATGCTCATTGATTTCCTCCCAGCTTATTTCCTGATCGCCTTGTGGATTGCGACTCACAAACAAGGTATCAACGCCTAATTTGTAAAGAACATACGCTACAGATGAAGCACTGGCGCCCGTTCCCAATATCAACGCACGCTCAAACCATGGACGCATCAGGGGCTTGATTGATTCTTTGAATCCGTAGATGTCGGTGTTGAAACCTTTGAGCCGAAATCCCGGGATTTTTTGTCCTTCAAAAGGCACATCCGTTTCCTCAACTACGACAGTATTTACCACTTGTAAACCCGCTGCAGGACCATATAATTCATCGATATACGCACAAACCGATGTTTTATAGGGAATGGTTACGTTGAATCCGCGCAATCCGGGTGTTTTCATAACCAGTCGCGGCAATTCATCAATATCGCTCAGCTCGAAAGCCGTATAGGAAGCATCGGCGATGGATTCGCGCTGGAATTTATCTGCAAACCAGGCAGGGGAGAAGGTATGAACCAAATGCTGCCCAATCAGTCCGTATTGACGCATCATTTAATATTTACTCATTGAGGTATCAATTTCATCGATCCAGGCAAAAATGCCCCCGCTGAGATTGTATACATTGGTAAATCCGTGTTGTTCTAAAAAGCGGGCAATATTCCCAGAACGTGCACCTGATTTGCACTGAAGAACAACGGGAATGTCTTTGCGTATTGCGTCCAAATGTTCGGGTATACTGCCCATCGGAATTAATTCACCTCCGATGTTGGCCGCTTCATATTCGAATTCTTCCCGTACATCAATGAGTTGATGAATTTTTCCCTGGTCACGCCAGTTCTTGAGTTCGGAAACGGAAATCTCCTTCATGTTAAACAGTTTGTTTGAGTTTGTGGAATTCTTCAGGAAGAAACTGAAAAAAGGTATCTCCACGTAATCCTAGGCGAAGTGTTTCTAATGGTATTACATCGTCGTGACTGATATTTCCCAAGTTTACATTGGCTCCAATATGCTTGATGAACCAAGCTTGTTGTGATTTTACAGGCGCTTCCCACAAAATTCGGTCTGAGGGAATTTTAGACAGGATGCGGTTAACCAAAACCACGTGAGCGGTTCCATTAGGACGATAAATTCCAACATTTCCGCTTTCACGTGCTTCTGCAATCACCTTCCAAGAACCGGCATCAAGTTCTGCTTTCATCATCGAAATCCATTTTGCAGGAGCAATCAAAATGCCTGCTTCTTTGGATCCAACTTCCGAAAGTACACGGTAGTTTTTAGCCAATCGGGCGATATACTCGCATTTCTGCCCATGATCCAGAACAATGGAACCATCCGAAACTTCACAGGTATCCAATCCGAAATTGTCGATGTATCGACGGTAATCATCAAATTTATTCCGAATGATAAACGCCTCGAAAAGCGTTCCGCCTACATAAACACGCATCCCTGCGTCCTGATATAGTTTCACTTTTTCTTTCACATTACGTGAAACAAGCGAAGTCCCAAAACCAAGCTTGATAACATCTGCCAGATGACCGGAATGCGTGATGAAATCTTCCGCTTGGCGGAGACTCAATCCTTTGTCCATCATCATAGTAACTCCCGATTCACGGGGCTGTGCACTGCGCTCAGGCAGAAACGGCAATAAGTGTGTCATTCTTTATCTTTATCTCTGTAGCGTTCTACTAACCGGCAAATCTCGGGATTCATTCCCATTCGCGGCAATTCTTCCAACATTTTATCTCCGAGTGCAGGTTCCATGGACAAGGCAATTTCTGCCAGCATGATAGCTTCCTGCGTATTTCCTCGGTGTAATTCAATTTCACATGCCTGAAACGTCAGACGCCCGTGTCCGGGATGATATTTGAAACTTTCCTGGATAATTTCATGCGCCTCTTCTACGCGCCCTTGTTCCAGCAGCAGGTTGGTCATGAAAATCCAGATGTCTTCATTTTCGGGTTCAAACTCAAGCACTTTACGGTACGATTCCTCGGCTTCCGGAGCAAACCCCATTTTCAATTGCAGATAACCCAGAATAAACCAAAATGTTCCGCGTGTTGGATCCAAATTGATTCCCTTCTTGATAAATGCGAGGGATTCACTGCTGCGGTCAAGGTAATCGAGTACCACACCAATGCCCACCCATGCATCGGGTAAAAATTCATCCAAGGCGGAGGCGCGCTGGTAATATTTCAATGCTTCCGGATACTTATCCAGATTTTCATAGCATTCTCCAATGTACAAGAAGGTGGTAGCATCGGGCTCCTCGAGACGAAAAATTTCTTTATACGCCTCAATTGCATCTTCATACCGCTCGGCTGCTGCTAAACAATTGGCTTTATTAAACCAGGCACTCGCAAAACTATCATCAATCACGGTTGCATAATCGAATGCTTCAATGGCTTTGATGTAATTCTGTTTTTTACTGTATAAGTGCCCGAGGGCGTACCAAGCGACTTTCGAATAAGGCTGCTCGTCGAGAAATTCATTGAAAAAACGAATGCCCGCAGAAAATTTATTGGTCACATCGAAACAAAACGACATTTCATACAAAGCCGATTCGTTGTCGGGATTCAGTTTCAAACAACGGCGCAGATAGCGGGCTGCTTTGGCATACTTGCCTTGATTTTGAAACTCAAATGCGATAAACAGGTAGATTTCTTCAATCCGACGGTCAATGCGCAAAGCTGCTTTGTAAGCTTCGATGGCTTCTGCCGGCCGGCCAAGCATGGCGTAAATACCACCACGGGTAACAAATATCTCTGGATTGCCAGGTTCGAAAATCTCAATGTCGGTGAGCAATTTCAAGGCTGCATCGTATTTCCCTTCCGCAGAAAGCAGCTGGGATTTGCGCAGAATGAAGTAGGTAGAATCGGGGTATTGACCGGAAGCAAACTTAATGGCCTTCAGTGCTTTTTGATGATGATTCTCGTGAATGTAAAACTCTACGATGTTCTCCAGATCGTCTCGTTCAAAATAATACTGTTCGTTGAGACGGAGCATGCGCTCAAATCGTTTGACTGCGAACTCCGGATTCTCATTTTCTTCTGAAAATTCATTCATACGCCGCCAACAATTGGTTTCTGCAAAACTAAGAAATATTGGCCTAAGGCGGGTGGAAGTTTTAAACAGATATCTGAAAGGTGAATCATCGGGTTGAAGTCGAGCGAATTAGGATTGAACACTATATTTGCAAACGTTTTCAGGAGTTTGAAATTGTTCGGAAAAAGCAGAGAATTATCCACATTACATTCTGTTTTACGCATACAAGGTAGAGGCAAAGTGTCCATTTGACAAGATTTTCCTAACATTGTCCTTTCGGGTTTGCCATTTTAAGAAGCTCCAAACACCGAACCTGAACAATTCACCACGTATTTTTTATGGAGAAGTATGTCTGTATTCACGGTCACTTTTATCAGCCGCCTCGAGAAAATGCCTGGCTGGAAGAAATTGAACAACAGGATTCGGCCTATCCGTATCACGACTGGAACGAGCGCATTACCCATGAATGTTATGGTCCCAACGGTACATCGCGCATTCTTGATGAGGAGGATACCATCATCAACATTGTAAACAATTACGAAAAGATCAGCTTTAATTTTGGTCCGACTTTGTTGCAATGGATGCAGATTCAAACACCGGAAGCCTATCAGCGTGTCTTGGATGCGGATAAAGTGAGTCAAGCGAAATTTGGTGGTCATGGAAATGCCTTGGCGCAGGTGTACAATCACCTGATTATGCCATTGGCAAACAAACGCGACAAAGCATCTCAGGTTATTTGGGGAATCCGCGATTTTGAATCCCGTTTTGGGCGAAAACCCGAGGGCATGTGGCTGGCAGAAACAGCTGTTGATACCGAAACGCTGGAAGTGCTGGCCGAAAACGAAATTCGTTTCACATTGCTTGCGCCACGTCAGGCGTCAAAAGTAAAATCTGCCGCCGGCGAATGGAAAGACGTTTCGGGTGAACATATTGATACCACACAACCCTATACCTGTCATTTACCTTCTGGTAAAAGCATTGTCCTGTTTTTTTACGATGGACATATTTCACAGGACATTGCTTTTAAAGGGTTATTGATTGATGGGAAGGAATTTGCAACACGTCTCACAAGCAATGTTTCCGGGCAAGGCAAGAAACTTATTCACGTTGCTACCGATGGTGAAAGTTATGGGCATCATCAC
>CALQRR010000119.1 GCA_943333015.1 Chitinophaga pinensis
AATGAGTGTATGAGAAGCGTACATACTTGCCAACAACACCGAAGAAAGCAGTGAAAACTGAAGTACGTAATAGGTTACAAACGTACCGATGACCATGGGAAAGATGAACGTGTATAGACCCAGGATGAGACTTTTGCCGCTATTTTTTTTGAATTCGACCAGGTCAATTTCGAGTCCGGCCATGAACATGATGTAGAGCAGACCAACCGTTCCAAAGAGGGTGACGCTGGCATCGCGGAGCATAAAATTGAGTCCGAACGGTCCGATGAGCGCACCGGCAATGATCAAACCGATGAGCGGAGGAATTCGGAAGCGGTTGAGGATTAATGGTGTGAACAGAACGATGAACAGGATCAGTGAAAAGATCAGGACAGGGTTCTTTAAAGGCAATGAAAATTCGAGCGCTGTTAGGAAAGTCATTTACGTTGGGTTAATCAAAAATAACGCAATGCGCCCCTGAGAAACAGTTCATCCGCATAAAACGGCAAACAAACGGCGCCTGCTTTGAGCAGTAATAGAGAATGCGCCGGCCAGCCTCAGACGTGCCCCTATGACCGGTTGAATACCGAGCGGTAAGGATTGAATGAATAGCCCGGATTCCGGCTTTTGGGGCCGGAAGAGGACTAGCAATGAAAGCCTGTGCACCGCCCAAAAAGCGGAAATCAAAACGAATTATTTAGGATATTCGACGCGGACGTGGTAGATATTCATGAGCATTTTTTTGAATATCTTTTTGATGGCGGTGATGTCGCGGAAGGTGATGTTGGCGTTGATGTACTGGTTGTCCTCGATTTGGGTGCGGATGATGTCTTCCACGAGCTTGTCGATGGTTTCGCTGTTGATGACTTTCAGGCTGCGCGATGTAGCTTCGACGGCATCGGCCATCATGACCACGGCTGTTTCGCGAGAAAACGGGATAGGGCCGGGATAACGAAAAGCGGCTTCGTCGACTTCGGCATCGGGAAAATTGCGAAGGAAGGAACGGTAGAAATACTGCACGCGGGAATTTCCGTGATGGGTGCGGATGAAGTCGATGATTTTCTCGGGCAGTGCGTGTTTGCGTGCCAGCTGAATACCGCGTTTGACGTGACTGATGATAAGGCGGGCACTTTCGTCGAAATCGAGTTCGTCGTGCGGATTCACTCCGGTGACTTGGTTTTCGATGAAGTAGCGGGCCAGTTCCATTTTACCGATGTCGTGGTAAAGTGCACCGGTGCGAGCCAGCAAGGTATTACCACCAATGCGGGAAATGGCGGCTTCGGCGAGATTGGCCACCTGAAGCGAATGCTGAAAGGTGCCGGGTGCCTGAAGTGCGAGTTTTTTCAGGAGCGGGTTGTTGGTATCGGAGAGTTCGAGCAGGGAAACATCGCTGGTAAAACCGAAGACTTTCTCAATGAAATAGATGATGGGATAGGAAAATAGTGACAATGCAGCACTGGCCACCAGCCAACCCATTTGTCCCCAACGGAGCGCGTCGGGTTGTCCTTCTACCATGAGGGTGATACCGGCATAGCAGGCGAGGTATGCGACGGTGAGTAAGGTGATGGTAATGAACAGCTGTGAACGTTTGCGCATGTTCACGATGCTGAAAATACAGGCAATTCCGCCCAGCATTTGGATGATGAAAAACTCGAACGGATTGGGCACTAGAAAACCGATAATCATCATGGTGAGCAAGTGCGCAAAGAGCGCCAGTCGTGTATCGAAAAACGACCGGATGATGATGGGCATGATGCAAAACGGAAACACGTAAACACTGATGGCTTCGAAGCGGACCACAAAACTGACGAGTACGACTTCGGCAACGACGATCCCAAAAAGGAAGCTGAGTTTGATGGAATCCTCGAACAGGTCGCGGCGGAGCAGGATCAGAAACAAAAGCATCATGGCCAGCAGCACTGTTACCAAAATGGCTTGTCCGGCAATAACCCAAAACGCATCTATTTGTAAGGAGCCAACCTGCGCTTCGTATTCCTGGCGGATGGATTCGAGAATCTGGTATTTTTCGGGTGTAACGAGTTCGCCTTTGGAGATGATCAACTCGCCTTTGCTGACCATGCCGCGGGTGAGGGAAATGTTATTGATGGCTTTTTCGCGCGCCGATCGGGTGAGTTGATCGCTGTAAAAGATATTAGGCGTGATGAAGCGTTCGAAGAACAGTTTGAGTTCGGGATCTTTCCAGGTATTGCTGCCATAGAGCTTGCTGGCCACGAGCTTCATGGCTGCGTCTTTGGTGAAATAATCGGACACGCGTTTTTCTTCTGCCACATGGTCGCGCATCTCAACGATGAGCCCCGATGCACCGTTATCGGGATTATCGATCATGTTTTGCAGCAATCCACGGGAATAGATTTCGGACAACCATTCGCGGCCGTGCAGGAGAATTTGCTGACGATCGTTGTTTGCGGGGGTGTAGGAACTGGCATCGACTCCGGTCACACGGCGGATAAACGTATCGAGCTCGACAGGCAAATCGCGCTGTTTCTCGAACAGCACCTGTGCATCGTGCACGTAGTATTTTTTTCCGGCACGTTCGAGCAATGCTGTTTCGTCGCGGATTTCCCGGTCGGATTTATTGATGGCAAAATCGAAGGGTGCGACAAAATCGTCGTGCAGCCAGACTTTCCCTTTGACAAATTCAAAACGAAATTTCCCTTCCCGTGGGAAAACGTACACCATGATCGACACACTGATGAAAAAGAGCATCAGCTTTACGATCAAGTTGTGTTGATTGGAGAAATAAAAGAGCAGCTTCCGTGTCGACATTGGCAGCAAAGATAGTGTGAAACAGAAAAAATGATGAGCCCTGTGATGGTGCGTTAATACCAAGCACGAATCGCTTGCACTTCCTGCTCCCACGTCAGGCTCTTTGCAGCCTTGACGCATTGAGCTCTGAATTTTTCCTGTTGCTGGTTAGTGTTTTTTAAAGCATTTACACAGCCCGCCAAATAAACCGGATCGTGTTGAAACGCGATAACTCCAACATCATAGCCTTCCACAACGCGGCGCACTTCGGGCAGATTGCTGGCTAAAACCGGAATGCCGGCATGGATATAATCAAAGACTTTATTGGGCAAACTGAACCGGTAATTGATATTGGTGTCTTTGTCGAGTGTTAATCCCAAATCGCAGACGGACGTATACCGCATCAATTCCGGATAGGGCATTCGGGGCAGAAAGCGGACTTTTTCCTGCAGTCCGTTTTGCACCACAAATTGTTTCAGCGCAGGGATGACATCGCCGGAACCAGCAATGAGTAAGAGACAATTATCGAGGTGTTGCATCATCTGCACTGCTTCTTCTCCACCCCGGTCTACATTGATTCCATTGCCTTGCAGGATGAGGATAAACGTATCCACAGGCAAACCCAGTTGAGCACGTGTGGCAGGTTGAATGGCGATAGCAGCAGGAATATTGCGCATTACGCCAATCAATTTCCCGTATTCTTCTTCGTACAGCTGTGCAATGGATGCATTTACGGTAACGATGTGATGCAAACGTGGAAAAACAAACTGCTCTATGCGTTTCCAGATGCGCTGCACACGCGGGCGGGCGGACAACTCAGGAACACCGGTAAAGTATTCGTGCGTGTCGTATACCAGCTGTTTTCCCCGTATCCAGGCGACCAAAAATGCCGGTAAAAGAGTATCCAGATCGTTGGCATGAATGGCATCGCAAGGTGTAAACAGCAACCGAACGAACAGCCGAAGATTGAGTTCAGCATAAAATAATGGTCCAGTCTCGAACAGCAGTTTCATCCGGATGGCGCGGAAAGGCCATACGGGTAAAGGCAAACTGTGACGCCGCTCACGACCAATCAACACCGGACTGTGCCCCCATGAACAGAGTGAATTACATACCTTTTGCACACGTTGGTCGGTAACCAGATCGTTGCTCAGGGTGACTAGTACGCGGAGTTTCCTCGACATGGGGCGAAGTTAACCAAGCCAACCGGCACGGCAAGCCGGAATTCGTACCTTTCGCCAAATTCATTCCTATGTTGACTATGAAATCGGAAATACGATCAGGCGTTGCAATTGGTGTGGCTGGCTTTTTATGGCTTTTGCTTGAATTTTTCTTAGGATTTCATACTACGCGCATTGACTATCAACCCTTTATTACCTGGCTATCGATTGTGATTCCGATAGTAGGAATTTACTGGGCGATGAAAGCCAAACGCGATCGCTATTACGCAGGACGCATCTCATTTATTCAAGCGCTTAAAACAGGTTTGATCATTACCGTGGTCATGAGTATAGTTTCACCGCTGTTGTCGTTCATGTATGTGAGCGTGATCAATCCTTTGTATCTCAGTACGATGTTGGCACATAACCGAATGATGCTCGATGGTTTGAATATTTCACCAGCCGATAAAGATGGCATGTTGCAGGAGCTGATCCAGCAGTTTTCACTATCGGCGTATTTACTCAAATCGATTTTGATTGCGGCCATTTCGGGCACATTACTCAGCATCATTACCGCGGCGGTTATGAATCGCAACACATCAGAAAAGCAGCAAACCGCTGATCATTCGGTGACGGATTATATCAAGAAATAATGCAGTCCGGTTGCTGTTGAAAAGTACCGCTCAAGTGTGTATCAACCGGAACCGCTTTGCGTTAGATTCGCAGGTATGATGCTCCAGCACAACGTTTCCCTTCGTCCCTTTAACACCTTTGGCATTGCTGTAAACGCCGCACATCTGGCTCTTGCAACAGATGAACAGTCCATTGCAGAGGCCTTGGAATACCGTCAGAAGCAAAACCTCGGACTGCTCGTTGTTGGTGGCGGATCCAATTTGTTGCTGACCCGCGATGTAGAAGACCTGATTTTGCAGAATGGCTTGAAAGGAATTACCTCCCAAAACATCTCCGAAGACACCGTTTTAGTGACCGCAGCAGCAGGAGAAAATTGGCATCAGTTTGTTGTGCATTGTTTGCAAAACGACTGGGGCGGCGTTGAAAACCTCTCCCTTATTCCGGGCAATGTGGGCGCTTCGCCGATGCAAAATATTGGAGCATATGGCATTGAGATTAAAGATTCGTTTTATTCCCTTCGGGCGATGGATGTGCGCGATGGGAGCATACGTGAATTTGATGCAGAGACCTCTCGTTTTGGATACCGCGAAAGCATTTTCAAACGTGAAGCCAAAGGGCATTACATCATCTTATCGGTAACGTATCAGTTAAGCAGGAGAAACCATCGGTTAAACACTTCCTACGGAGCTATCTCTCAGGAACTGGAAAAGATGGGCATTGCAACACCCACCATTCAGGATGTCAGTCAAGCGGTGATTGCGATTCGACGGTCGAAGCTTCCCGATCCGGCGGTACTGGGCAATGCGGGCAGTTTTTTTAAGAATCCGGTGGTTGAAAATGCGTTGCTGGAAAACATCCGTTCAACGTATCCGCAAGTGGTGGCTTACCCTGCGGGCGAAGGACATTCAAAACTGGCAGCAGGCTGGCTCATTGAAACGGCAGGTTGGAAAGGATTTCGCAGAGGCGATGCCGGTGTTCATGCGCTGCAAGCTTTGGTACTCGTCAATTATGGCCATGCCAGCGGAAAAGAAATCTGGCAACTCTCGCAAGATGTGGTGGACGATGTGCATCAGAAATTTGGCGTGGAACTCGAACGCGAAGTGAACGTGTACTAAAAAATAAGTGCCTTAGAAGATCAACGTTCTGTCCAAAATATCGTGCCGCTCAGCACGTGGAAGAGCGCCATTTTGCTGGCAGAAATCAATTGAAATACTTCTTTATCGGAAGATCGCCGAATTTCATCCCAAACAACCTCTGTTTGTTGCTTTAACTGTGGATTGAAAAGTACCTGCTTGCCATTTTGGGTTCCGATATACCAACCGCCG
>CALQRR010000120.1 GCA_943333015.1 Chitinophaga pinensis
ATCCTAAAAGACCATTGCTTTCACAACAGCCTCCGCATACATCCGAGATCTGGAGCATTTTCCACTTGTCTCGAACCCGGCAGTGACAATCACTGGAAATTGCTGAGCCAGACGATTTAACTTCGTAACAAGCTGTCTATGAAACATCAATCAAAGACATATGAAATTTTGCAAATCATTTGCAAAATTTCATAGATGAATTACAACGACCATATTTTCAGTCAGATAGAAGGTCATAATTATTTCTGTATTCGCTTTAGCCTCACACCTGCTACCTTCGTTTAAATTTCCTGTATGCGTTACTTCTTTTCCATCTGCTTCTTTCTGATTGTGCAACATATCTCTGCCCAAAAAGTATTTTCGGTTCAGTATTCTTCCCAGGCCGATGTTAAAGTGTATGTGGTAAAGTATGAATCCCAGGCCGATTTGCTTGTATACAAAGTCAAGTACGAATCGCAAGCCAGCGATAACAATGGGAAATGGTTTTTCACGCAGTATGAAAGTCAGGCCAAGAAGAAAATCTTCTTTGTCGATTATGAAAGCCAGGCGGATGTAAAGATTTTCTTTGCCGATTATGAGAGCAAAGCAGGGTGGAAAAATGCCTCTAAGAAGCCGTTGATGTATTGATTATTTCTGCAATTATCCCTCGTTTGTTGGGCTTCGCTTCGAGCGCATCTTTGCTTACCTTTGCGCCATAATGAAGAACATCCGCAACTTTTGCATCATCGCTCACATCGACCATGGTAAATCAACCTTGGCCGATCGTCTGCTCGAATATACCAATACCATCACCAAGCGTGAATCTCAAGCACAGGTCCTCGACGACATGGACTTGGAACGCGAGCGTGGAATCACCATCAAGAGCAAAGCCATTAAAATGGAATATGAGCTCCGCGGTGAGAAGTACATTCTCAACCTAATTGATACCCCCGGACACGTAGATTTCTCCTACGAGGTTTCCCGTTCCATTGCAGCCTGCGAAGGAGCTTTACTTATTGTAGATGCTGCTCAAGGTATTCAGGCGCAAACCATTTCCAATTTGTACCTGGCATTGGAACACGATCTGGAAATTATTCCGGTATTGAACAAAATGGATCTTCCCGGCGCTATGCCCGATGAAGTGAAAGATCAGATTGTAGAGCTTATTGGCTGCAAGCGTGAAGATATTTTGGCCGCTTCCGGTAAAACGGGAATGGGCGTACACGATATTTTGGAAGCCATTGTTGCCCGCGTACCAGCTCCAAAAGGCGATCCGGATGGCCCATTGCAAGCCCTGATTTTCGATTCCGTTTTCAATTCGTTTCGTGGGATTTATGCCTATTTCCGAGTGATCAACGGTTCCATCAAAAAAGGAGATAAGGTGAAATTCATGTCCACGGGCAGTGAATATTTTGCCGACGAAATTGGCTTGTTACGCCTGAAGCCAGAACCGCGCAACGAAGTCAAAGCAGGTGATGTGGGCTACCTCATCTCCGGCATCAAAGAAGCACGCGAAGTCAAAGTAGGAGATACGATTACCCATGTGGATCGTCCGTGTGCAGAGCAAATCAAAGGTTTCGAAGATGTGAAACCGATGGTATTTGCCGGAATTTTTCCCGTTGATACCGAAGATTACGAAGAGTTGCGTTATTCCATGGAGAAGCTGCAACTCAACGATGCCTCGCTCACCTTTGAGCCCGAATCATCGGCGGCATTGGGTTTTGGTTTTCGTTGCGGATTCCTCGGAATGCTCCACATGGAAATCATTCAGGAACGTTTAGAACGCGAGTTCAACATGACCGTTATTACAACGGTTCCAAACGTTTCCTACAGAGCATTCACAACCAAAGGTGAAGAATTGGTGGTTACAAACCCAACCGATCTGCCTGACCCGAGTAAGCTCGACCGGATTGAAGAGCCGTATATCCGCGCACAAATCATCACCAAGTCGGAATACACCGGCTCCATCATGACGCTCTGCATCCAGAAACGGGGCATGCTCGTGAACCAGAATTACCTCACTACCGACCGTGTGGAATTGGTGTTCGAAATGCCGATGGGGGAAATTGTATTTGATTTTTACGACAAGCTGAAATCGCTTTCGCGCGGGTATGCGTCGTTCGATTATCATCCTATTGATTACCGCGAATCCAAATTGATCAAACTCGATTTGATGTTGAACGGGGAGCCAGTGGATGCCTTATCATCACTTATTCACCGCGACAATGCGTATGATTTCGGGAAGAAGATTTGCGAAAAGCTGAAGGAACTCATCCCGAAACAACAATTCGAAATTGCCATTCAAGCATCCATTGGTGCCAAAGTCATTGCCCGCGAAACGGTGAAAGCCATGCGGAAAGATGTGACGGCGAAGTGTTATGGAGGTGATATTTCGCGTAAACGCAAGCTCCTCGAAAAGCAGAAAGAAGGAAAGAAACGGATGCGCCAAGTTGGTAATGTGGAAGTACCGCAATCAGCATTTATGGCGGTGTTGAAACTGGATTGATTCCAATTAATAATACTCTGAAACCCGCTCTGGCATTGCTTGAGCGGGTTTTGTTTTTTAGGTTGACTTCATTAATTTTATCTTTTATATAATTTAACTTAAGAGTATGTTATTATGGAAATTAGTATAAATCAACAGGATATTCAATATCGAATATTTACCATTCGCAGGACTCAGGTTATTGTAGATCGTGACCTCGCGGCACTTTACGGCGTAGAAACCAAGGTTCTTAACCAAGCAGTAAAGCGGAATCTCAATCGTTTTCCTTCGACTTTTCGTTTTCAACTCACTAAAAGTGAAACGCATGAACTGGTCACAATTTGTGACCGGTTCGAAGGATTAAAGTATTCCTCCGTATTACCTTTTGCATTTACAGAACAAGGTGTTGCTATGGTTTCTGCAATTCTTAAAAGCGACATCGCAGTGCATGTAAGCATTCAAATTATGGAAACCTTTGTACAGTTTAGGCAATTGACTTCTTCAAACATGGGCTTGATTCAGCGTCTTGATGCACTTGAACGAAAACAAATTGTTTCAGACAATAAATTCAATCAATTATTTGAAGCGCTCGAATCGGGGAACCTAAAGCCTTCTAAAGGACTCTTTTATGAGGGGCAAATATTCGATGCTTATGAATTTGTTTGTGAAATAATTAAGAGAGCGAATTCTTCTATAATCATCATTGATAATTACATGGATGAAAGCGTACTAAAACTCCTGACCAAAAGAAAGGAAGGTGTTAAAGTTCAATTGTTAATGAAAAAGATATCTCCTGCATTTGAACTCGATTTACAAAAATACAATGCTCAATATCCAACAATCGAAGCATATTCTTTTATTGATGCACATGATCGATTTATACTTATCGATCAAATTGAGTTGTTTCACATTGGTGCATCACTAAAAGATTTGGGAAAGAAGTGGTTTGCTTTTTCAAGTATGCCATCTTTTGCTCATTCTGTTATGGAGAAAATTAAAAGTGAAATAGAATAGTTTTCCATTCCCTCCGTTTGCGCCTATTCCTAACTCCGAACGATTATCTTTGCCGCCATTATGATCCAACAAGACCAAATTACTTCGCTGGATGATCGCCTGGATGCGCTAAGGAGGCATCTTTGACGTCGACCGGAAGCTTGCAGAACTGGAATTTGAAGAACGCGAAACTACAGCACCAGCGTTCTGGGATGATCCATCGACTGCTGAAAAGAAACTGAAAGCCATTCGGGATAAGAAGATCTGGACCGATGGATGGAAAAAGATCGGTTCTGGCATTGAAGATCTCAAGGTGCTCCTGGAATTCTACAAAGAAGGCGGAGCCACCGAAGAAGAGCTTGATGAACAGTATGCCCTCATCGTGGCCGATCTGGAAGAGCTGGAATTTAAAAACATGCTTTCCGGGAAGGAAGATGCGTTGAGCTGTGTACTCACCATCAACTCCGGAGCCGGTGGAACCGAAAGTTGCGACTGGGCATCGATGCTCTTGCGCATGTACCGGATGTGGGCAGAAAAAAACCGGTACAAGGTTACCGAAGTTGACTTTCAGGAAGGTGATGTAGCGGGTATCAAATCGGCTACCATTCAGATTGATGGTGAATTTGCATTCGGCTACCTCAAAGGCGAAAGTGGTGTTCACCGATTAGTGCGCATCTCTCCGTTCGATTCCAACGCACGCCGGCATACATCCTTTTGCTCCGTATACGCGTATCCATTGATTGATGACACTATCGACATTCAAATCAACATGGGCGACATCGAATGGGATACGTTCCGTGCGGGTGGCGCTGGTGGACAGAATGTGAATAAAGTTGAAACCGCGGTTCGACTGACGCACAAGCCTACTGGTATCATCATCAAAAACCAGGAAAGCCGTTCACAGCTGCAGAACAAGGACAAAGCATTGCAACTACTCAAATCGCAGCTCTACGAAATGGAATTGCGTAAACGTCAGGAAAGCACGGATGCCATTGAAGGTTCGAAGAAAAAAATCGAATGGGGTTCACAAATCCGCAACTATGTTTTTCATCCGTATAAATTGGTGAAAGATCTCCGCACGGATATAGAAACGTCGGATGTGCAAGGTGTCATGGATGGCGACCTCAATACGTTTATCAAAGCGTATCTGATGGAATACGGTGCCAAACACGATTGATCCAGAGTTAGGGTATAGCACAGCTGCCCCAAAAAACAGCATCCTAGGACATCAGCAACCCCGGACTTAAGTCCGGGGTTGCCTATATGTAGATGATTTATTTTAGGCGCACAGCATCATAATCACCTGATGTTCCATACAAGCGATAAGTGCCCGATGCTGTTTTAACGGTTCCTCCGGCATTGGAATCAATTAAGTCGAGCTCAATTTTGCTCCCAATATTCAATATGTCCACCGTGGTGGGAGGATGAGAATGTGAAGTCCAACCGTAATCCACTTCTACCAGTAATTTCCAGGCGATGAGTGTTCCAACTGCAGGGCCATTTGGGTTATCGTTCTTGAGCACTTTCACAACACTACTGGTATAACCGTGCTGCCCGTATGCATTGACAAATTGCTCCGAACGTTGGACAACTTCCGCTTCAATGGTGAATTTTCTGGAAACCGTATCTTCATAAATCCAGAAAGGATATCCTGCAGCAGAGCTAATGCTGTCGCAGAAAGGATTCCAGCTTAACGTATCCGCAACCGCTTCGGGATATGGATCGTATATTACAGATAAATTATACGCTCCAGGAGGAAGTTTTTCAAAGCGATGAGCAGCAGAAGCATCGGTATGTTCCAAAAACGGATCGTTTATACTGAACCAGCCCGAAAGCGTGTCTTGGGCAATAACCAAACGGTCACCCGGTCCGAGGGTTTCATCATGAATAAACATCACTTCATCGTTTAACTCACGGTATATTTTTCGTGTGGTTTGATGTTGCAAAGCGAACTTGATCACTTTCTTTCCCGAGTTCTGTTTTCCCGGCCAACGCAGGTACATCGCAGAATCGATGGTGTTATACAATTTCAATTTCACTCTCAATAAATCCCCTTCCGAATCGAGATGTGCTGGGCCATTATACACCGACCAATTCAACCGTCCTTCCTCGGTGTAAAAACGAATGTAGTTGTTGTATAGATCCTGTTTATCATACATACGAGCTCGCTCACAATTTGCTATCAATTTTTCTCTAGCGCTGTCTGTTCGATACACATTTTTTACCACCCATTTTTCCGAATAACTGTGGCGAAGACGATTGAACGGGAAAGGAAATGACTTTCCATGTTGAACTACTAAAAGGTATTCCTTTCTTCCTTCGGGCGTGTTTATCCAATAATAATAATCACTCCAACCGGGCCAAATGGCAATATGCATAG
>CALQRR010000121.1 GCA_943333015.1 Chitinophaga pinensis
ATGATACTATTGAATCCCGGATGGTCCAAGGCTGTTCGGGATTTTTTTGAATTTATTCTGGTTGCTTGCTCCTGATTTCGTTAAAGCACAGCTATGTTTTTTCCGAGTGTTCAAATATGTTTATTGGATGCGAAGCCTATAACGCTTTCTAGTTATTCAGTAGCTGTTTCTGATGCTCCAACGACTTTGCGTAAAACCTTACACAGAAGGGCGTAAATCAGTATTGTCTAGTAACAATCACCTGAGTTTTTAGGTAGAAGGTTCAATCTACCGTTACGCATGTTTTTGAATTTACTTCCGAGCGTTTTTTTGCATCCTTTTCACTTGAATCTGAATGTTCATTTTCACGTGAGGATTGCATGTGGAAATACGACCGCTGGAGTAGCTATAAAAAAGAACTATCTAACACTTGCTATCCTGATTGCAACTCTTGGTCTGTCGGTTACAGCATCAGGAAATATCCCATCAACCGGACAACAATTTCTGTCCAATCCTATTGAAGGAATTCAGCAATCAACCGCTGCGTATGCTGCTGCAATGGACCATCAAGACCATCTCTCGGCCGCCAATGCGCTGATCCATTTAGGGCGTTACTACTATCTGCAAGGCGATTACAATATGGCCGAAGATGCCTGTTCAAAATCGTTAACGCTGTACCTAAAACTCAATAACCGCCTTGGCGTAACGCGCGCTATGATTGGCTTGGGCGATGTTTTTAGAAAGGAAAAGAAATATGCACAGTCCATTATTTTTTACCGTTCGGCAAAGCAAATTGCAGAGCGTTGGAATTTGCAACTCGAGTTATGTCAGGCAAATAATCGGATTGGAGATATTCACCGCCACCAGCAAGTGTTGGGCACGGCTGAACACTATTATCTAAGGTCCTTGTCGATAGCAAAGAAGAATAAATACACCATCGAAATCGGGAATAACTACAACAACCTCGCGGAAATCAAACGTTTGGAAGGGAAGACAGCACTTGCAAATGACTATTATCAGCAGGGACTTCAAATAGCCCGGCTTCTTGAAAATCCTTTTGGCATTGTCGAAAATCAATATGGCCTTGCTTGCATCGACACCTTGCAAGGCAAGCCGGATCTTGCGTTAGTTCGATTGACAGAAGCGCGTAAACTGGCAGAGCGGAATCGTTTCAGGGATGAATTGAAAAATATTTATTCCTTGCAAGCCGCTATTTTCGAATCTCAGGGCGATCTAGCATCCTCCCTCCAAATTCAAAAAGAATTCAACACGCTGAACGAACGCTTGTACCTCGCTTCCGTAACCCTTCAAAATACGCAACAGCGCATCATCAACGAAATAGAGCAGAAAAACAGGGAGCTGGAAGAGAAAACCACCACGATCTCTAAAATGTCTCGGATGCAAATCGGGCTTTTTATCGCTGTACTGCTCTTGCTTACCGGTGGGGCATTTCTATACAATCTTAATATTCAACATAAAACCGACATGGCAGAAATTGCCAAACAATCCCAATTGATGGCTGAAGCAGCGATCAAAGGAGACCAGCAGCGCAAAGAACTGGAACTGTCCAATGATACCCGAAACAGGTTACTCGGATTGGTGAGTCACGACATTCGAACACCCATGTACAACTCCATGCAGCTGCTGGAGGTTTTACTCGTGCATAAAGTGGATACGGAACGGATGAATACCATTTCAACCGAAGTGCTGGCCGGTTTGCGAATCACCACACAACTCATCGACAACATGTTGTTTTGGTCTAAAAAGAATGCGAGTCAGATCAACGCCGAATTTGAAATTATCAACCTCCGGAATTGTCTCGAAGAAGAAATGAACCTCTTATCTGTGGTTGGAAAAGGAAAAGCCATCACCATTCAAAACAACATTTCTGAGCAAATCAATGTATACGCCGACAATCAGCTTATCCGCATGACTATCCGGAATCTTGTTATGAATTCGATCAAATTCACTTTGAAAAACGGCCTCATTACCATTGATGCCAGCCGCATTAATGGACACACCGAAGTCCGTGTGACCGACAATGGTATTGGAATGACTTCCCAAAGAATGGCGCACCTGTTTGACGAAAAAAGTGCGTTCAGTAGTAATGGCACTCAGGGCGAAACCGGGACCGGCTTAGGACTTCTGATGGTGAAGGAATTTGTTACCAAGAACAAAGGTGACATCCGCGTTGCCAGCGAAGTGGGAAAAGGAAGCACGTTCAGTTTTACATTGAAAGCCGTTTAGTCGAGCCTCACATCTTCCAACGAAAAAACAGGCGCATCGCACACTGTTCCGCGGCAGAGATAATAAGTGAGCTTCTCCGTTGGAACTCTGCCTTCAAACAGCGGCAACAAAGTCATTCTTTCACTCGCAGCGATCAGCAATCCCGGACGGTATTTTCTACGTATTTCTTTGGCCATTGCCAATGCTCCCGGACCGCTGATGACCAATTCTTTAAAATCCATCACCTGCTCCAATGCTAAGATGCCCCAGTTGGAATATCCAGGTCCATAGTTCAGGAATTCCTCGCGCACAGTCCGTATCATCGATTCTGTTTGCTGCATCCATTCGGCCTTGCCAAAATACACTCCCAACGTATAGAGATTCCGCGCCATCATGGAGTTGGAAGCCGGCTGCACATTGTCAGACGTTTCGAGTTGTTTCGCCACCCAAACGCCATGTTGCATCGAAGTGAAGTAGAATAATCCTGATTCACTGCGCTCAAAATCACCCAATGAAGTATACATCAAATCACGCGCTTCCATTAGCCAATGGTCATCAAAGGTTGCTTCATACAGCCCAATCAACGCATCAATCAAAAACGCATAATCTTCCAAAAATCCAGGTACACTCGCTTTTCCTGCTTTCCAGGTATGCCACAGTCGGCCTTGCGCATCTTTCAATTCCCGCAAAATAAATCCAGCCGCTTTAACAGCCTGCTCCAGCATCGCAGCATCATTCAACACCCGTGAGGCATCTGCTAATCCTCGAATCATCATCGCATTCCAGCTCGTCAGCAGTTTGTCATCCAATCCCGGCCGAATGCGGGATTCCCGTACTTTCAATAATTTCCGGTTAATGGATTCAACGTGTTTCTGTAATGCCCCAATTTCCAGTTCCAGCACTTCGGCCACAATTCGGTCTTCATCCCGGCGGATCAAGATATACTGATCGTGTTCCCAAAAACCGAATGCATTCAGGTTGTAATACACTTCCGCCACCCGAAATTCTTCTTCCAACAGCAACGCTTTCAGCTCCTCCAGTGTCCAGGTATAAAATTTCCCTTCAACGCCCTCGCTGTCAGCATCCAGTGCTGCATAAAAATAACCGGCTTCTGCAGTTAATTCCCGCGCTATAAAAGAAGCCGTTTGTCTGCACACATGTGCGAAATCGGGATCTGCAAATTGCGCATATCCTTCTGCGTATAAACTCAACAGCTGGCCATTGTCGTAAAGCATCTTTTCAAAATGCGGTACTTTCCACCACACATCGGTCGAGTAGCGCGCAAATCCACCGCCCACCTGATCGTAAATGCCACCAAATGCCATTTTCTTCAGCGTCAAATGCACATGATCCAAAACATGATCGTGTTGCCCTAAAACAGCCCAGCGAAGCAGGAATTGATAATTGTTGGGTAAGGGAAATTTCGGTGCACGATTCGGACCTCCTTCTTCCTGATCAATCATGCCCAGCCATTTTCCAACACTCTGTTGCACATCCTCCCGACGTATGGTTTCTGTGCCGGCTTTTACTTTAAAAATCTCCGTTTGCTGAATGCCTTTGGTCAAATTCTCAGCATACTCAAGAACTTGCTGCAAATCGTTTTTATACAACGCATCAATCTGTTGCAACACATTTTGCCAGTTGGCTTTCGGGAAATACGTCCCGCCATAAACCGGTCGGCCATCGGGTAATGCAAAACAGTTCAACGGCCAGCCGCCTTTACCCGTCATCAGCTGTACCGCGGCCATATACAATTGATCAATGTCCGGACGCTCTTCCCGATCCACTTTAATACACACATAACGGGCATTCATGATTGCCGCTGTCGCCTCATCCTCAAATGATTCACGTTCCATTACATGGCACCAATGGCAGGCTGAATAGCCAATACTCACCAAGATCAGTTTGTTCTCTTTGCGGGCTTTTTCCAGCGCTTCTTCTCCCCACGGAAACCAGTTCACCGGATTGTGCGCGTGTTGCAACAAATACGGACTGCTCGAATCGATTAATGCATTCGTGAATTTCGGATTGCTTGATGACATGCCTGTTTTTTTGCAAACCTACAATACAAAAGCCCCCGAAACGCCTGAAACGTTCGGTGATGACTATTTTTTGGGCATGCCCTTCGCCTGAAAAAGGCTCCGGTCGGGCTGTGCAGGGCTTCGGTCCCTTCGGGACTTCCCCTTTCCATCCCTCATGCAAGGCAGTTGTTTTCAGCTCAATGCTTTATCAGTAACTGTTGCTTCCAGCTTTTATTAGCGCCTATTACTTCCAACACGTAAGTACCACTGTCGAGTTTCGAAAGTTCAACAACCGAGACTTCGTTGTAAATGCTTTGCTGCTGCATCAATTGGCCATTCCAATTAAATACATTCACCTGCGCTGTTTCACCTGTATTTCGCCGAATTGTAATGTTTTCAGAACTTGGATTGGGATATACCATCACTTCCAACTGCTTGCGACTGAGTATATCGAATCCGGTTATGGTATACAACTGTACGTCATCCACCACAAAGCGGGAACCCAACGATGGCTGGCGAACTCCAGGGGCAAGCGTGTAAAAATTACTAAACTTAATCATGGCTGAAGCGGGCATCTCTGACGAAGTGTATTCTATGGTCGCCATCGAATGAAAATAGGCGAGCGTTGAGTGAGCAATGATTGTTCGTCCAAAGCCAATTTCATTACCTAGGCTGTCATATACGGTTATCTCTGCCGAGGCACTATCTCCATCCACCGAAACATGCTTATAAAAGAAGCCAAGCGCTGTGGGTGAAGCGTTTAGCGGAATCGTTTCAAACGAACCCCAAGCAGAATACACACTATCTAAATCGGCAGTTATAGCTCCAGCAATGCCTTCCGATAACGTGTAATTATAGGAATTACGCATTTCCGCAGCCCAATTGCCATTATAGGCATCGTCTGTTTGAAAATAATAGGCAAAGTCTAAATACGTCGAATCGCCATGTAACTCTCCAGTTGAATCAATCCAGACATCCGATAAATAAACATTTCCCCAATTGCGCAGCGAACCATCAAAATTGGTTTCTTCAAAACTGGGATTAGGAATCTGACTCTGGGCTTGTCCTGTCAACAGAAATATGATCGCAAGAAATACTAGGCACTTGTTCATTTTCTTTATATGAGAGTTAAATCAAATCTAATTTAAAGATACCGTCCGTTCATCGAATTCACCAAAGTCCGAAATTCCCGAGTATCTATTGGTGGTATTTCACGAAATAGTCATTGGCCTTTCCATTACGCGTGTAAAATAAAAAGCCCGGCTAATCGAAATCAACCGGGCTTTTGTAGAGTATTTAGATTAAGCCAGTTTCACATCCACGGCGCTTTTTCCTTTCGGAGTTTGCTCAGTGGTAAACGTGACTTTGTCATTTTCTTTGATATTGTCCACCAAGCCATTGATGTGCACAAAAATGCTTTCCTGGCTTACGTGATCCTTGATGAATCCGTATCCTTTAGATGTGTTGAAAAACGAAACAGTTCCTTTACGTAATAAATCTTCAGCTTCTTGTTCTTCCTGCTTGGCAACTCCGATACGAATCTCTTCTACGTTTACGACACGTTTTTTAGATGGATCGGGTGGAGTGG
>CALQRR010000122.1 GCA_943333015.1 Chitinophaga pinensis
GAAGAGGTATATGACCATCAGATATAAACTAATGTTTTTCTGTAATGTGAGCACACCGGGACTTCAGTCCCGGTGGATGAACAAAGAAGATTTCACACTTTACAACGCACTGGAGATTTTGGGTAGTGAGTGTAAACCTCGGACTGAAGTCCGAGGATGCTGTCGTGTGGCCATGAGAAGAGGTATATGACCATCAGATATAAACTAATGCTTTTCTGTAATGTGAGCAAACTGGGACTTCAGTCCCGGTGGATGAACTTAGAAGAATGCACATGTTAACGTCACACTGCAGCATTAGGGTTAATGTGAAAACCCAGACTGAAGTCCGAGGATGCGGGCGGGCAAACGGGCATGCGCCTCACATGACGAAGCTCACCACCAACGAAATACCCGCGTGAGGGGTGGAAAGGGGCTCTGAAGGAGCGCCCCAGCGGGGCCGAAGCCCTGCACGACCCGACCGGTGACTGTGGAGCGGAAGCGAAACTGGCAACGGGCACGCCCAAACAAGCATCACTTAAAGGCATAAAAAAAGAGGACCGGAGCCCTCTTCTATCCATTAAAATGGTGTTGGAATTAGCTGGTGACTTTGGCGACGAGGTAATCGCGGTTCATGCGGGCGATGTTTTCGAGGCTGATGCCTTTGGGACATTCTACTTCGCAGGCGCCGGTGTTGGTGCAATTTCCAAATCCTTCGGCATCCATGAGGTCGACCATTTTTTGCACGCGGATATGGCGTTCGGGCTGACCTTGTGGCAACAATGCCAACTGGCTCACCTTGGCAGAAACGAAGAGCATGGCAGACGCATTTTTACACGTAGCAACACAGGCTCCACAACCAATGCATGCTGCGGCATCAAAGGCTTTGTCGGCATCGGGCTTGGGAATAGGCAGGCAATTGGCATCGACGGCGTTTCCGGTATTGACAGACACAAATCCGCCGGCCTGAATGATACGGTCGAAGGCAGAACGATTGACCATCAAATCCTTGATGACAGGAAATGCTTTGGCGCGGAAAGGTTCTACGGTGATGGTTTCTCCGTCCTTGAACTTACGCATGTGCAGTTGGCACGTGGTGGTTTCTTCGGCTGGACCATGTGCGCGACCGTTGATGTGCATGGAACACATGCCACAAATACCTTCGCGGCAGTCGTGATCGAATGCAATCGGTTCATCGCCTTTGCGAACCAGATCTTCGTTCAGTACATCGAACATTTCGAGGAAGGACATGTCTTCCGACACATGATCCATCGGATATGTTTTGAATTCTCCTTTGGCCTGGTTGTTTTTCTGGCGCCAGACTTTCAGCGTGAGTTTCATATATCGTGTGTTTTAGATCTTGAGGATTATTTGTAAGAACGTTGAACGAGTTTCACGTTATCGAACACCAGGTCTTCTTTGTGAAGTTCTTCCGGTTGTCCTTCGCCTTTGAATTCCCAGGCCGCCACGTATGCGTAGTTATCGTCGTCGCGAAGTGCTTCGCCGTCTTCCGTTTGGAATTCCTCGCGGAAGTGACCACCACAGCTTTCGTTGCGGTTCAAGGCATCGTCCATCATGAGTTCACCCAGCTCGATGAAATCGGCCACACGCATGGCTTTTTCCAGTTCCTGATTCATCTCATTGGCCGTTCCCGGAATGCGCACATTGCTCCAGAACTCAGCACGTATTTCCTGAATCATTGCTTTTCCTTTCTGCAATCCTGTTTCATTACGTCCCATACCGCAGTATTCCCACATGACCAGTCCAAGTTTCTTGTGGAAATAATCGACAGGCTGTTTTCCTTGAATGGTCATCAGTTTTTGAATTTTAGCAGCAATTTCGTTCTCTGCTTTTTCAAATTCTGGATGATCGGTTGGGATGGCTTTGGTGCGGATGTCTTTGCTTAAGTAATCGCCAATGGTGATAGGCAATACGAAATACCCGTCGGCCAGTCCTTGCATCAATGCAGATGCGCCCAAACGGTTTGCTCCGTGATCGGAGAAATTACATTCGCCGGTTGCGTACAAGCCTTCAACAGTCGTCATGAGGTTGTAATCGACCCAAAGTCCGCCCATGGTATAATGCACCGCTGGATAGATGCGCATGGGTGTTTTATAAGGATTCTCGCCCGTGATCTTCTCATACATTTCGAAAAGATTTCCATAACGGGCTTCAATGGCGGGTTGACCAAGGCGGTTGATGGAATCACTGAAGTCGAGATACACCGCCATTTTAGAAGTTCCAACGCCATATCCTGCATCACAACGTTCTTTGGCAGCACGGGATGCAATGTCACGTGGGACAAGGTTTCCAAACGCTGGATACCGGCGTTCGAGGTAGTAATCGCGTTCTTCTTCTGGAATATCGGATCCTTTGCGGCTATCGCCTTTTTGCTTCGGTACCCAAATACGTCCGTCGTTGCGGAGTGATTCGGACATCAAGGTCAGTTTAGACTGGTGATCTCCAGAAACGGGAATACAGGTTGGGTGAATTTGTGTGAAGCACGGATTTCCGAAAAATGCTCCTTTTTTGTGTGCTTTCCAAGCGGCTGTAACGTTGCTGCCCATGGCATTGGTCGACAAAAAGAATACGTTTCCGTAACCACCAGTTGCTAACACGACGGCGTGGCCGAAATAGCGCTCGAGTTTTCCGGTCACCATATCGCGGGCAATGATTCCGCGTGCTTTACCATCGATGAGAACTACATCCATCATTTCGTGACGGCTGTACATTTCAACTTGCTTGCGTCCAATCTGGCGGCTCAGTGCAGAATATGCACCTAAGAGCAGCTGCTGTCCGGTTTGACCGCGGGCGTAAAATGTTCTGGAAACCTGCACACCACCGAACGAACGGTTGTCGAGCAAACCACCATATTCGCGTGCAAAAGGAACACCTTGCGCCACACATTGGTCGATGATGGAGGTGCTGACTTCTGCCAAGCGGTGCACATTGCCTTCGCGGGAGCGGTAATCGCCACCTTTCACGGTATCGTAGAAAAGACGGTGAACACTGTCACCATCGTTTGCGTAATTTTTTGCGGCATTGATCCCTCCTTGCGCGGCAATACTGTGGGCACGGCGAGGGCTGTCCTGAAAACAGAACACTTTTACTTTATACCCCATTTCTGCCAAAGAAGCGGCAGCTGAGGAGCCTGCTAACCCAGAACCGACAACGAGGATTTCAATATGACGTTTATTCGCCGGGTTAACCAGTGGAATGCTTGACTTGTAGCGCGTCCACTTTTCTGAGATAGGGCCTTCGGGAATTTTGGCATCCAGTTTCATAGATCGGGAGATGGTTAGTTATTCAACAGAAAAAACAGAGGCATTGCGGCAAAGAGCGCCGGAATAAGGATCGCAAAAACACCTACACCCAAGGCTTTGATCACCGGTGTATAGGTGTGGTGATTGAGGCCGAGTGACTGAAAAGCGCTCTGGAATCCGTGAAAGAGGTGAAACGCTAGGGCAAACATGCAGATCACATATAAGATGGCATACCATGCCTGCGCAAATGCCGCAACAACGATGGTGTACATGTCTTTGTAGAGGATATCGCTGCCGTCGTAGGTAACCGTTGGCATGGTACCGAAATGCATTTCGAACCAGAACGTGCGCATGTGAATGATGAGGAATGTGAGGATAAGTGTTCCGAGGATTCCCATGTTCCGGGAGCTCCAGGTAGAACTTTTGCTTTGATCTACGTTAGCATATCCCTGTGGACGTGCCCGGCGGTTGGCCGCTAAAAGCGAGAAGCCATCTATAACGTGGAGAAGAATCAATGCATAATTGACATACGACACGATTTTGATGAGCGGATTGTGCGTCATGAAATACGTGTATTCATTGAAAGCCTGTCCACCATCATCCTTAAATAACTGAAGGTTTCCAATGCAATGCACAATAAGAAACGTACATAAGAATAGTCCGGAAAGCGCCATGAGATACTTGCGCCCGAGTGATGATTTAAACAGACCTGCCGAGACAGTTGCCATAAGATCGTTTGTTTTTAAGATGGTTTGCAAATGTAGACACCGGTGTGGTTCGCTGCAACATTCAATACGATGTGTTTTGAACCGGTTTAATAACCGAAGTGTGTCGGATTTGTTCGGGAGGAAAAAATAAAATAAATGAGCACTGACAGGTGATGCGCTTTGGTTTTCAGCGACAGAAGACGAACCGGTACTGAATTATAAACTTATTTAGAATCAAACTAAATTATGCAGGCAGATCTAAAAAGAGACGGAAAGCGGATTGTAGAAAGATTGGAAGGTTACGAGCAAGTGGATGTTTGCAAGATGCGGAAACGCCCCGTGCAGGAGATTCAGAAAACCGGATGTTTGTAGAATAACTTTAGACAGATGACCCATCCTTTTCGCATGATCATGCTTTTACTCGCAGCAACTACGTTGTTTCATTCGTGCAAAAAAGACGATCCTGATCCTGTCCAATTACCTACACCTGCGCTACCTGGCAATCCGATTCCTGCGGTGGATTCGGCGAGCGGTGTTTTGGTTGCAATTCAAACGGCCAATTACATCAACATTCCCTTGATTGGGGAAGTGAATCAAGCCATTGGAATAGGGCTGGCGTTTTTTGGAGATATTCCCAATGCCGTTTTAACCGATGCCGGAACGGTGCAGGTCAATGAGACAGCCTTAACCCGCCAAAGTGCCGGAACGTATGTATTTACACCAGCAGTTACGTCGCCCAACGGGATTGATTTCAATGATTCGGTGATTTGGGATGTGTCGGGAGATTCGGTGATGCAGGTTCCTGCACTGAATTACAGCGTTGCACGACCGATGCCGAGCGGGGCAAAATATTCGGGTAGTGCCACGATTCCACTAAATGCCAGTTTCACGTTAAGCTCCTCCAAAACAATTACCGATGCCGATTCGGTGATCTATCAGATTATTGGAAATGCGGCGACACTAAGAAAAATTGTTGCCGGTTCGGTGCCATCGGTGAGCTTTACGGCAGCCGAAATGACGAGTCTTTCAGCCGGAGGCGGCTATATTCAGATCGTTCCTTTCAACATCAGCTCAACATTTATTGCTGGAAAGAAATTTTATTTTGTGAATGAATCCGTCGCTACGCATGCTGTAACATTCAACTGAGCCGTGGAAAACAGAAAAGTATGGCAACGAATTAAATCGCCATAATTTCGACTTGCCGAATATTTATCATTAAAACATCCATTTAAAACATACATATCCTGAAAAGACAGCGCGACAAAGACTATTTTTACAGCGTCGGGGGCGATACGTTATTTTAAAAGATAAAAGTATGTCCTTAAAACAAACGGTGCTGGTCATTGATGATGATCCGGTGATGATTTTCATCATACAGCAGCAGTTCGCTAAGCAGTTGCCGGAAGATTCCCTCATCTGTTTTCAAGAGGCTGAAAATGCCATTGAATATTTAAAAGATTATTCGCGGGCGATGCCAGACCTAATTTTACTCGACATTAATATGCCGGGTATGAATGGCTGGGATTTTCTGGATGAATTAAAAAGTGGAAGAATCTCAGAAGACCGAATACCTGCAGTCACCATACTCTCTTCCTCTGTTGATCCGCATGACCACATCAAGGCAAAAACGTATTCCAATGTCATCAGCTTCTTGACCAAGCCACTTCAATTGGAAACAGTTAAAATTCTCCTGAATAAAAAAACGCCCGAAACTGAGAACAGAGACGGGCGTTGAATTGAGTTTCCTGATTAAGAACTAGGAGCGTTTGATGACACGTTTTACCAGATTCATCTTGGCATTATAAATCTGAATGGTATACACTCCGGGCATTTTATCTTTTAGGTTGATTTCATAACCAGCCAGATCC
>CALQRR010000123.1 GCA_943333015.1 Chitinophaga pinensis
GCTTGTGGGTGATAAACGGATAGCCACTTTGTTTGGACCAATGGCCTGGGTCATTTCCTGCATCACTTCGAGCACAAAGCGATTGCGATTTTCATGCGATCCGCCATAGAGATCCGTGCGTTGATTGGCACTTTCGGCTAGAAATTGATTGGGTAAATAGCCAAAAGCAGCATGCAATTCCACTCCATCAAAACCAGCTTCCATGGCGTTCAGTGCCGCTTGTTTAAATTCCTGAACAATTTGTGCAATTTCTTCGACAGACAAAGCCCGTGGTGTTTCATAGTCTTTGGGACCTTCCATGGTAAAATGCTTCTGCCCGGCAATCGCGATTTCAGAAGGCGCCACCGGCAGCTCCCCATTTTTCACCAAGCTATGCCCTACCCTTCCGGTGTGCCAAAGCTGTGCATAGATCACCCCGTTGTTTGCATGAACGGCATCCGTTACTATTTTCCACGCTGCCACCTGCTCTGAGGTATAAATACCCGGTGTTAACGGGCTTCCAATGGCTTGTTTAGAGATATTGATGGCTTCACTGATGATCAAACCGGCACTGGCCCGCTGGGTATAATAGGTAGCGGTTGATTCGCCTACAAGGCCATCGAAGCTGGCGCGGGAGCGTGTCATGGGCGCCATTACCATGCTGTTTTTAAGCAGCTTATTTCCCACTTTAATAGATTCCAATAGTTTCATGCTTATTTTTTTATGTCGAATTGCAAACGTACAGGCATTGCTTTACTTTTGCAAGTAGTTACACCAATGTACAGTAGTAACCAGTTGTAAAGCAATAAGCAAATTCAATACGTTATGGCAAATAAAAAAGTGAGCATCTCTGAAAAAACCTGTTCGTTGAAGGAAGTCTTAGATATTATAGGGGGCAAATGGGCCATGCCAATCATCTATATTTTGTCCAAAGGCAAAATGCGTTTCAAAGAGGTGGAAAGAAGTATTGAGGGAATTAATACGCGCATGCTGGTGAAGGAACTGAAAAACATGGAAGTGAATGGCATCATTACACGCGAGGTATTTGCCACCGTTCCACCCACCGTGGAATATACACTGACATTAAAAGGGGAGAAGTTACTTCCGAGCATTATCTCATTGCACAGTTGGGGGCAAGAGTACACGGTTTAAATATCTATCTGCACAGGTTCCTTCTACATCACTTTTAGAGTCCTGGTTTGAATTTCTTAAACGCTTTTCCGTCAAACTGATACACTCCATCTCCTTCGGTTCCTACCCAAACAATACCACGCGTATCGGTGTATACCGTCCAGATAGCATCTATCCGCAATCCCTCTTTGGCAGTAAAATTAGTGACTGAATGTCCATCATATTTCCACAGTCCGTTGTCAATTGTAGCCACTAAAAGATTGCCTTGTGCATCTTCAGTAATTTTCCACACCCGGGACATGATCCCCGGTTTTCCAATGGGATAGCGAATAAAATCTGGGTTTTGCAGGTTTTTTTCTTTTGAAAAATTGATGAAGTGCGTCCCATCGAATCGAAACAAGCCATCGCCATTATTCCCGGCCCAAATTGTTCCATTCGCATCCTCATAAATATCACGAATGGCCGCACCTAATTCAGTATTGTCGAACCAACGGAAGGTTTTGCCATCGTATTTACAAATTCCTGCGGTACAGGTTCCAAACCAAGTATTTCCACTCTTATCCACGCAAGTTGAGTAAATGTCGTAATGATGGCGTTTGTTTTCTTCATTTTTGATAGGCGAAGTCTGCGGCAGTTGGATTTTAGAAAGGGATGTGCCATCGAAATAATAATCAAATAGCACATGCTCATTTCGAAAGCCCTCCCAAACACCCCGTGTGTCGGGCTGAATTGTTTTAAATGCGAAGCCATCAAAATAGCAAATGGCATCAACGTCCTGGGGCTGCACATTGGTTTTAAACCAAATAGTTCCATTTGAATGCTCCTGCACCATCCACACATAATTACTGGCCAAACCCTGTTTTTCGGTGAAGTTGATTAGCGTGCTTCCATCGTATTTATACACGCCATTTCCATTGGACGCAAACCAGAGGTTGTTTTTGGAGTCTTGCACAATGCCCCGAATTTCTCCATCAATAGCCGAAACAGTGTCCCCCATCAGCTCTTGAACGGAGGCCTGCATTTCTGTAGAAATGGGATTTTGTCCGATTAACTGCGCTGCAAAAAAACTCATCAACGCAACAAGAAAGTAAGGTTGGATAGTCACAGGTAGGCGTTTGTTATTTTGCAAAGACTCGATTTTTAATTTATTTTGAAGCCCCTGATAAGCGTTGCGATCATCTAGAAAACAGAGACAAGAGCAATTTCATTGAACACAATGAGAAGGCTTAGACGAATATTCCAGATCTTTCAATTGCTTCATTGAACGCACATGCATGTTTTTTTTTAAGATTTCGCCCCAAAAATCAAACGCTAATTTTAACCCGTCAATAGCATGTCTTACTGGCTGGAAGCCTGCTCCTGTTGAAATTCAGCGAGCACCTCGCGAACCGATGTCCACCGTATGTTCGGATACCGATCGTTGTCGAGCTGGGCCATTTTCGAACGCTCATCAATCATGTTGTGCATGTATTGCATGCCCTGCCAGGCAGGATAAAGTTCCGTTTTTCCGGGTGCTAGTTTTCGTGCAATCTGAATCATCAGCCCAAGAAAGCGTTTCCCCCCGGCCCTAAACAACCGAAACTTCTGACCCGTGACTTCCGAAACAACGCTTTTGATTTCGCGGGGACTAATGAGATCGCCTGCAATGCGAAGATAGCGGGGAGATGATGTATCGAGTGCAACCTGCGCGGTGAAGGCCGCCGTATTGTCCATGGTTGTAAATCCCCATGCATAATCCGCATTTCCCCAATAAAGTATCAAGCGCTGCTTGAAAAGAATCAAGGGCATTTCATCCGTGAGTAATTCAGAAAAAGCACCATTAAAAATGGAGGTCACAGCAATGGAGGTCTTGTCAATGTAGTGATGAAATGCACGTCGTAAATCCAGGTTTCTGTTTTCACCGTCCGAAAACTTCGTGAAATCCAAGGAATAATCGGAAGGAATAAAGCGCGGAACACCTGCGGCAATGGCGGCATCGACAAGCGTTTTTTGGGCATCAATAACCACGTCTTGCAAGCCCGCTAAAGCCGATACAACGCAGGACACATCCAGACAAGCCATTTTTAATTCTTCCACCTTCCATTGGCTCACTTTATACACTTTAACACCCCAATTTTCGAGTGTTTTAATTTTTTCACCATCACTATTTTCACGAACAACCACACGGATTTCCGCATTTTTATTAAGTAATGCGTGGACAATTCTCATCCCTAAATTACCGGTCGCTCCTGCGACTAAAATCACATTGCCCATGTTGCTATTTTATGACCTATTTATTCAATTAAAAAAAGACGTTTTTACGGATTTCATCTCCATCATTTGCAATCCTTTGCATGCAGCAATTAGTCTGCATAATCTTGCGGAATAGCTGGTAGATGACTATAAAAAAATCGGGCAAAATCAATCTTTTATTTTAACAGATGACATGAAGAGTATTTTATAATTCCTTCAAAATCAAAATGCAAGTTGAATATTTTTCAACGGAATACGATAACTCTTGAACCTGAATTTTCATCCAAAATTAATTGTTTCAATCTTCCTGATAAACAAGAAGAAAGGAATTCTCCAAGGGGTCGATACCGAGATGAAGATCTGCCAGAATGCGAAATGAATGACGCAGGATCAAGGTGTTGATCGATTCTTTTCGTTCCTGCAAAGATCCAGCAGGATACAGATGCGACCAGAGCGCAAGCAGACGGCCGATGTGTTCCGATGAACGTCGTTTGCCCGTACGGATCAATTTCTGTGAAAAACGCTCAAGCTGATCATCGAGGCGTTTACTTAGTGCGGCGGCGCTGTCATTTAGAGAATGATCCAAATCGGAAGCGATGTTCTGAAGCTGCTGCATGAGGAGTTTCAGCTGCTCGCGTTCGGCCTGTAACTCGAGGTCATGCGGCGCCAACTTTAGGGTAATTTTTCGTTCTAACGAATGGAGTTCCATAAACAGATCTTCGGAAGAAAGCCCCAGTTGTGCTATGCGGCGTGTGTTTACACGATCGATGACTGTGGCAGAATTCCTCAACAGCAATGAGGGAAAAGGCATTGCATACTGATCAAAAATTCCTTTCAGCTCCATCCAATAAGCTACTTCCGCTCCACCACCGATGTAGGTAATGTTGGGCAGGATGGTTTCCTGATACAGCGGACGCAGGAGCACATTGGGTGAAAAACGTTCGGGGTGAACCGCAATTTCTTCCCGTAAGGCAGTTTCTGTCCAGCGGTATGTTCCGTCAACAGTACTATATGTTCCCTCCTGCTCTACTATCCGGTCACGAAAACCATCGAGGAGGTAGAAGAAATTAATCTCCCGCCCATTCACCTGCGAAGGATAGCGTTCTTCGAGCTGGTGCCGGGTGGCTTCCACCGCGCGAAAACTATGTTTCTCAAAAATATCCGCGGCAATCACCGGTGCAAAAACCTGCTTCAAGCGCACATCATCGGCATCTATCACCAATACGCCCATCTCTCCGAAAAGTGCATGTACGATATACCGTGTAGCCAGCGACAGCGTTGGCAATGCATACGCATTCCTGTAAATTTCAGTCAACCGAACCGCCTCCGGACTTTTCCCTGCAACGCGTTCAAATGCAGGCACTACTTCTTCCAGAATTCCGGTGTTTGAAAAGCGTCCAACCGGTCCTGTTTGCATGGTAGGCCACTGAAGTTTCTCTCCTTCCACCCACACATGATTGATTTCGGCCACGTCGTGATCTTCGGTTGCCATCCAGAAAACGGGCAGAAATTCCTGATCAGGATAACGCTGTTTCAATGTTTCCGCCAGGCGTACCGCCGATAAAATCTTCATGGCCGAATACATCGGGCCCAAGAGGATTCCGGTTTGTTGACCAGTAGTGACGGTAAATGTTTCTGCGCTGTTCAGCAGATCGATGCGGTGTTGGATGTCGGTGCTAAGGATTCCAGCAGCTGTATATTGATCCTGTAGCACGCTGACCAAAACTTCCCGGTTGATAGCTGATTCCCGCTTACGGCGAATGAATTCCGCCATGTTCTCCAAGGTTGGTGCAGCCTCGTAAAAAGGATTCAGGAAAGGATCATGATCGAGGTAATCGCAGACGATGGGCTGGAACTTTCCGGTTTGCCGGTAGGGAACGTAGCTACATCGAACACTCATTTCACAAACGTTCCGTAAAGATCAAATTCTTCGGCTTTGGTAATCTTCACCTGCGCGAAATCTCCCACACGCACGTAAGCATCGCCGGTGGCTTCTACCAACACTTCATTGTCCACCTCGGGAGAATCGAATTCGGTACGACCAATAAAATAAGGTCCTTCTTTACGGTCAAACAATACTTTATACGTATTGCCCACTTTCTCCTGATTGAGTGCATTAGAAATGCCCATTTGCAGATCCATGATGGCATCGGCACGTTCTTGTTTCACTTCTGCCGGCACATTGTCTTCCAGCAAATGTGCATGGGTATTTTCTTCATGCGAATACGTAAAAACACCCAAACGTTCAAAGCGACTGTCCTGAATCCAACGCAGCATTTCTTCGTGTTCTTTCTCGGTCTCCCCCGGATAACCTGCAATCAATGAGGTGCGAATAGCCATTCCCGGTACTTTGTCACGGATCATGTTTACCAGATCGATGGTCTTCTGACGGGTGGTGCCGCGGCGCATACTTTTGAGCATGTTATCGCTGATGTGTTGCAATGGCATGTCGATGTATTTGCAGA
>CALQRR010000124.1 GCA_943333015.1 Chitinophaga pinensis
ATAGCCTGATAGTTAACATTGAACAAATTACTCACCTGGATAAATGCCTTAGCCTGATGGCGCATCAAGAGGATCTCTTGTGAAACAGAGGCATTGAAAAGTAAGAAAGCAGGCAGCGAAGTGCTGTTATCGCTCGTGGTGTAGCGAATTCCTGTATAGGTGGAGGTGATTTCAACGTCGGTATGCTGATGATGAAAGGCTGCCCGTCCATTCCAGGTCAGATGAGGAACATACACTAACTGCCGCCCTTGCTTGACCGAACTGGTAGCAGCTACATTCTCAGGGCTAACGTTGACAAATTGCAGGGCAGATGCCATATCGAATCCTGACGACTTGTTTATTTTCCAGGAGAAATCGCATGCCACTTCCTCGCCACGACTGAATACCTGATGTACATTCTCTGGCTTCCAAAAAGAGGATGAAGGCATCCACAGAATCCAGTTTTTAATTCTGCTGGAAAAAACACCGGAGCGAAGATTTAGCTGAATGTGTCGCCAGTGAAGCGCATAGTGCAAACCGGCTTCCATGGAAAGACCCTGTTCGGGTTGAAGTCCAGGATTACCGCCCGGCTGCCAGAAAAGATCGTTCAATGTGGGCAATCTGAATGTTCGGGCCAATTGCCCTCGAAGCCGTAATTTTTTCGTCAGTACATAAGATGCTGAAAGCGATGGAATAAAGGGCGCCGCTTTTCCATTGAACCATTCCTGTCTGACCTGCAAGAGACTTTCGACCCTGTTTTTAAAAATACGTGCACGTAATGAAGCAAATATGGCAAGACGCTCCTGCCGTTTCCAACCATTTCCATAGCCGGGCGATTTCGCTTGAGAGACCGTTGCATTAGCACCTGTTTGAATACGCAGATTTCCCGATAAAAAATTCTTTCCAGCTTCAGCTTCACCAATGTAGGAATTAGCTGTATTGCGAGCATTTAACTGACTGAGGGTGTCGACGAATTGAATCTGCTCCTGCAGAAATGCTGCACGGGATGTAAAATCCCAGGAATTTGTTGTGCGTTTCCAAACGACCGAATTTCTCCAGGAGACATCCTCTTGATAGGCATTTGCCATTGGAATTGTCGCGATGGGTGGAATATGACGGACTGCTGATTGTCCCCAAACAGACAGCTGCAAGCGAGAATATGTACCCGTTTTCAGATACACATCCTGCATCCAGCCGTGCATTTTCTGCATCGCATTTATTTGTCGCTGCAATGGTGCGCCATACAGTGCGGTGTTATGAAACCGGAAATCATTGGTGGCAACCGTTTGAAAAAGCCGCGTTCTGATGGCCACCCCGCCATGGCTGTACCCAATATCAATAGCACTTTGTCGGAAACCCCAACTCCCCGTATTTTGAATAATCCGCAGATGAGGTTGGGATAAGTCGCTTTCCAAGAATATTGTTCCACCGATGGCACCAGTCCCCCAAGAAGCTGAACCGGCTCCCATTTGAAGGGAAAACTGATCAAACAACAGAGAAGGAATCAAACTCAAATCGAGCTGTCCGTTCATGCTGCTTTGTAAATTCAATCCATTCCAGACCAATGCAGTATGTGCAGCACCTGTTCCGCGGATAGATGGGGAAGCCAGCGTTCCGGGACTGTATTGCCGGATAAAAGAAGCCGTATTGCGACTGAGGACATCGGCCAATGATTGTGCAGACCGCCCCGAAGAGCTGGATGAAAAATGTAGTTGATAAAGTCCGGGATTGGAGGCGGGCTGACGATTGTCGAGAATTTCGACAATGGGCAACCGGTGGACAGAATCGGTCAGTGCCTGTTGCGCAGAAGAAATCTGAGCAAGGCCTGTGAAAAAGATCCATACGAAATTGAGATGCCGCATCGTTATTCTTTCTATCCGAATTCAGGAAAAAAGAAAACAGGTTGACGATTGCAGGATACAATCATCAACAACCACCATCAGCGGCTGAACCTGTCCGTTGCCTTTCTTCCCGAAAGCATGGAACATGTGCATAATGGCAGGTCTTCTGACTTTCCTCACGAATAGTGCCTTCCCGTTCGATAACAGTGGCCAGTTACTATTCGCTTTAATGGAGGATTACAGCAGCGGGAACTGTTCCTGATTTTCACAGGATTCCCTTTTAATCATCCTAGAAGGATGAACCAAAAAGCTGACAAAGATAAAGAATAAATGACCAAAGATTTTCACGCACGAAAATCCATTCCTCTTCACCCTTAAGTTCCAATATTCCCAAAATCTTTGTATAAACTTGCATCTTGAAAAACCCGATTATGTCAAAAAACATATTACTCCTGACTGGAGTCATAACGTTTCTCTTCTTTTCCCAGGCAAATGCCCAAAAACTGGTCGAAAAAGTGGAGAAGAAAGGCGATGAAATTGTCATCCCTTTCGAGAAATATAAATTGACGAATGGCATGACCATTCTTGTGCATGTCGACAAGAGTGATCCTGTTGTGCATGTGGATGTAACCTATCATGTAGGTTCTGCACGCGAAGAAATTGGCCGTTCAGGATTCGCGCATTTCTTTGAACACATGATGTTCCAAGGTTCCGACAACGTAGCGGATGAAGAACATTTCGCAATTGTTACGGAGGCAGGCGGAACTATGAATGGAACGACCAATATCGATCGTACCAATTACTTTGAAACTCTTCCGAGCAATCAGTTAGAAACAGCACTTTGGTTGGAAGCCGATCGTATGGGCTTCTTGTTAGATGCGGTAACGCAACAAAAATTCGAGATTCAACGCTCAACAGTTAAGAATGAGCGTGGACAGAATTATGATAACCGTCCCTATGGATTGGTAAACGAAAGAACCAATGAAGCACTTTATCCGTTTGGACATCCGTATTCATGGCCAACCATTGGCTATCTGAAGGATTTGGATGGTGTTTCGGTAGAAGATTTAAAGCGCTTCTTCCTTCGTTGGTATGGCCCCAACAACGCCGTGTTAACCGTTGCCGGAAATGTTGATCCAGCAGAAGTTACCCGTTTAGCAAATAAATATTTTGGCAGCATTCCACGTGGACCTGAGGTGAAGCCGATGGACAAAATGCCAGTGACCTTGGATCAGGATCGCTACATTTCAATGGAAGACAATGTACGTTTCCCAATGATCCAGATGACTTGGCCAGGTGTTTATTCAGGCCATGCGGATGAATTGCCATTGGACCTTTTAGCAGAATTAATTGGTGGCGATAAAACATCTATTCTTTATCAGAACCTAATCAAATCAAACATTGCTGTGCAAGCGCGTGCCTATAATCCTGCTAGCGAATTATCAGGAACATTTGTAGTAAACGTATTGCCGTTCCCTGGAAAAACATTGGCAGAAATGGAGAAAATGATCCGAGATGCTTTTGTTGAATTTGAAAAACGCGGGGTGACAGATGAAGACCTTCAACGCATTAAGAATGTGCGTGAAGCTGGTATGATTCAAGAATTGCAAAGTGTGAGTGGGAAAGCATCGAAGCTTGCTGCTTACGAGACGTTCCGTGGCAATCCTAATTACATCAAAACAGAACTGGAAGAACTTCAGAATTTGAAGAAAGAAGATGTGATGCGTGTGTATAACACTTATATTAAAGGAAAGTCGAGTGTTATTATGAGTGTCGTTCCTAAAGGACAAAAAGACCTCATTGCAAAAGCAGATAACTTCACTCCAAAACTTGCAACTGAAGCTGTTGAAGGAAGCGAGTACAAAAACTTGTCATACAACAAAGCGAAAGATGATTTCGATCGCAGCAAACACCCCGCACCAGGGGCAAATCCTGTAATTAAACTTCCAGATTTCTGGAAAGAAAATTATACAAATGGCCTTCAAGTAATTGGGACCGAAGACAATGACCTTCCAATGGCATCTATGTTGATTTCATTCCCTGCAGGACATGCGGCTGAAGATCCAACAAAAGCAGGCGTTGCGAATATGTTGACGGATTTGATGAATGAGTCAACAATGAAATATTCTTCTGAAGAAATGACCACTGAATTGGAGAAATTAGGTTCTGAAATCAGTATTTCTTCTGATCGCGAGAATGTATATGTGAATGTGTTTTCGTTGAAGAAAAACCTCACGCGTACACTTGAATTATTGCAAGAGAAACTTTTTCATCCAAAGTTTGACGAAGAAGAGTTCAACACTGCAAAATCGCAGAATGTGGCAGCTATTGACAACAACGCCACACGTGCGGCAACCATAGCAGACAACGTTTATTCTAAACTACTTTACGGAAGTCACATCTTTGGAATTCCAGTTGTTGGAACGAAGAAAACACTTGAAAGCATTACGCTTCAGGACGTTAAAAACTACTATGCTGCACACATTATTCCAGCCAATGCGAAATTGGTTTCCGTGGGTCAAATCAGTCAGGCAGAATTAACTGCTGCTGTTCCATTCTTAACTAGCTGGACGGGACCTAAATCGGCACCAGAAATCAAACATCCTTCTTTCCCAAAAATGACTCCAACAACTGTGTACTTTATCAATAAAGAAAAAGCACCACAATCGGAAATTCGTATTGGATATATTTCATTGCCATACGATGTAGATGGAGAGTTTTACCGTGCTGGAGTGATGAACTATACGTTGGGTGGAAACTTCAATAGCCGTATCAACCTAACACTTCGCGAGAAAAAAGGATACACCTATGGCGCTCGTACATCATTCAGTGGTTCTCATTTCAAAGGGCCTTTCACGGCATCTGCTGGTGTAAAGGCGGAGAAAACAGACAGTTCATTGATGGATTTCTTTGCTGAGATGAGCGCATTCCGTGCATCAGGTATTACACCAGAGGAATTGAACTTCACTAAGAATTCACTTGGTCAACGTGATGCCTTGAAATACGAAACGCCTTTCCAAAAAGCGATGTTCCTTCAAAACTTATTGGTGTATAAGCTCGACAAGAATTACATCGATAAACAAGGAGCTATCTTAAATTCATTGACCAAACAAGATATCGATGGATTAGCTAAACGCTATTTGCCATTGGAAAAAATGATCATTGTTGTTGTAGGAGACAAAGCGACCAATTTTGAGAAGGTTCAGAAACTGGGCTATCCAGTAGTCGAACTTGATAATGATGGTAATCCGGTGAAATAATCCTCGGATCAAAATAAAAAAAGGCAGCTCATATGGGCTGCCTTTTTTATTTCCAGATATCGCATTCTTCGAGATTGACTTTCTCGGGAAAGAAATAAGATGCGCTGCTTTCAAAAGATTCTGTAAAGTCGGAAACCAGAAAACGGAGTAATGGAGCAGTTTGTTCTGAAAGCAATCCGGCGTGTTGAAGCTTCTCTTTTACAGTACTTGCAACAACTTCTGCCGAGTCAACAACATCAACCTGACCTTTGTAATAATCCTCAATTTCCTGGCGGATGAGAGGGTAATGGGTGCAGCCAAGAATAATCGCTTGGATATTTTGCAGTGATTTTTTATCGAGATACGAGTGTATAATCGTACGTGAAATGCGGTTATTAAAAAAACCCTCTTCAATCATCGGAGCAAGAAGCGGGGTTGCAAGAGACGTAACTTCTGTGTCTGCACTGTATTTTTTTATTTTCCGGGGATAAATTCCCGATTGAATGGTTCCACGGGTGGCAATAACCCCGACTCTACCTGAAGGATAACGCTCTGCAACAACCTGCGAAGCAGGATCAATCACATTAACTACCAGCGCGCGTTTACCAACATGCTTGGTCACTGCCTTAAATGCATGCGCCGAAGCAGTGTTACAGGCGATGACAATCATTTTACAGCCTTGACTCAAAAGATAATCCGCAATACCAATACCATAGGATTCGATCCGTGCGGGTGACTTATCACC
>CALQRR010000125.1 GCA_943333015.1 Chitinophaga pinensis
CAGGAAGCATACAATTTGGGCTTTCCGCACCAATGTTAGAAGTTTACAGTGGCAATTGTGCTGCATTAGAATATGATACCTGTTGGTATTATCAGGGAAATGGATCAATAGATATAGTTACACGAGGATTAACGGTTGGTCAAGACTATTATCTTCGAATACTTGATAATAATTACGTTGATCCCGCTGATCCTTTGGGATGGCAGCTTTTTTACAATGTAGCACTTTGCGCAAATTGCTCAGATGTGAATGGAGCTTCAGTCTCTTCAACTTCGACTCAAAGTTGTGACGGCTCAGCCATTCCACTTTCTGCAACAGCACTAGATGGAGTTACCTATCAGTGGCAATTAAATGGTGAAAACATAGCAGGGGCTGCAACTAATCAAATCTCGGCTACGCTAACTGGCAACTATTCGCTTATTGTTTCACCAAACGATTCCGTTGCTTGTTCTTCATACACAACTAACTTGAGTAACATTCACATTGGCACTCCTGCGAATATTTCTACAGCGGGACAGCCGGCACTTTGCAATGGGCAATCAACAGAATTGACCGCTCCGTTAGCATCCGGCAACACCTACCAATGGGGAAATCCTTCTGCAATATCAGGAGCCATTGCATCGAATTATACGGTATCCACTCCAGGTACTTATACATTAACGTTAAACGATGGTATTTGCCCAGCAAGTACAGATGAAATAACAATAGGAACGGGTACACAACCAACAGCTCCACTAATTACCCCTCAAGGAAGCTTAGTCCTCTGCGATGGAAGTACCGTTTTGTTGAGTGCCCAAGCTACAGCTGGAATCACGTATCAGTGGACATTGGATGGGACTGTCATTAGCAATGCAATAACAGCCAACTTTACTGCTGATGCAACTGGTATTTATTGTCTCATTGCGGCAAATGCTTCTGGTTGCAGGGACACTTCCAATTGTTTACCTGTGACTAATTGCGTTGGTTTCGAAACACTAGCATCTTCCGATATAGCACTATATCCAAACCCAGTTAGCCAGGCATTAACAATTGAGATTCCATCGAATCATCGAATTGAATCAATGGCATTGCTAGACATACAAGGTCGTGTAATATACGTTCAAGCATATAATTCCCCCAATGGGAAATATCAAGTTCCGGTTTCTGAAATTTCAAACGGAATTTATTTCATTTCAATCTATACTACTCAAGGGAAGATTACCAAACGCTTTGTTAAAACGGAGTAAATTTTCACTCTTCTATTTTTCTTGTTTCTATAAAATTGCCTGTGTTTTTTTTAAATACGGATAAGGCTTCTTTTGTAATAAATTAAGAAACTAAAATCTCTGAATTTTCAGAGGGCATTTTACCTAAAAAAGCTCATTCATCCCAAGAAAAGGCCACTTCGTCCCATTTTTTTAATTCTAATGATATTTTAATTTACTTTCGTTTTTTTATTATCTAGAACTTAATTTTTTAAATAAAACAAGCATGAATTCAATCTTACGCTGGTCACTCTTATGTTTTGTTTTGGTGTTTTCAGTTTCTAAATCGATTGCCCAATGTGCATTTTCGTATCCATTCAACCCCCAAACAGGAATTTCAAATTACACGCTTGCATGGCAACATGCTCCAGGGGGCGTATTCGAATATTGTTTTCAGGTAACAGCTGGAACCACATACGAATGGTCGCTTTGCAGTGAAGATGGGGCCAATAATGGGCCAGAGTTTACGGGAGCTCAAAATCTTGCCTTTTCGGACAGTCTCGATTTTAACGAGACGTCAAACTTTCTTCCTACCCGTGAATTATGTGGATCGGGACGTGAAAGAATAACGTGGGTGGCCGAATATACAGGTGTTGTATACATTCAACCCTTTAAAGAATTCTGCTTTGCCCTCAACGATTATGCTGATTTGATGTATCGCGCATACAATTGCAATGGGATAACAAACGTGGGCATCACAAGCAGCAGTAATACTGTTTGTCAGGGTGCTACTGTTACTCTTTCGCTTCCAACCTTACCTATTGGTTCATCCATTCAATGGTTAATAAACGGAGTGGAAATTCCATTTGCAACTACCAATACGTATTATACAAATCAAGCGAATGCATTTTATTCTGCTACGGTAAGTTTACCTGGAACATCGTGTGCCGCTCAAAACACCAATACCATATTGCTTCAAGATTTTTCTGCAGATATCCGTTCGACTACTTCTGCTGGTGTTTCCATTAATCCAGTTATTTGTGATGGAACGCCTATCATCCTTGATGCTTACGAAGGCAATGCCATCTCCTACGAATGGATTTACAATGGAAATCCGATTTCCAATGCAAATACATCCAGTTACAATGTCACTCAGTCGGGAGAATATACCGTAAGTATTGGCTTTCAAGGATGTATCTCAAATGACACGGTGCAAGTAACGAGTGGATCAACGCCACCAACGCCATTAATAACCCCTGCCGGCATTCCCACCTTTTGTCAAGGCGGAAGTGTCTTGTTAGATGGATCTTCATTGACGGGTTATACCTATCAATGGCAATTGAATGGTGCTTCCATTCCATTGGCTACTTATAACTCGTTTCTTGCGGATTCATCGGGAGAGTATGCGTTAACGATTGTCAATGGAGAAGGTTGTCAGGCGAGCTCTAACAGTATCGTTGTTACAGTAAATCCGTGTGTTGGTTTTGACTTAATACAGAACGAATCTATCCACGTTTATCCGAACCCGGTAATGGATCAATTGCATGTTGAAATTCCGGCGCAACACACATTCATTTCCCTTACAATACTCGATATGCAAGGGCGCCCGGTTTTGAATCCTGAAGTAAAAATAGGGGATACTATTTTGCAATTTTCTGCTAAAAACATAGCAAAAGGAATGTATCAATTAGTCTTAAAGACGGACAAAGCACAGTTTGTAAAACGCATCATCATTTCAACCAATTAAATCTAATTCCATCATGAAGTCACACACAATCAAAGTAATAGTTTCAATTGCCTTTATTTTTCTTGCATTCTGCTCAAAATCACAAACATCTTGTGAAACAGCTCAATATGTTTCATCATACGCTTGCTCAGAATCAAATGCTCCTATTATAGGTATAACCTCAGATGAAGTGCCCAATATAACTTTGCCATTGGCTTGCCCGCTTGTTGAATTCCAAGAAGCACCAACGCGTGAATATTGGATAAGTTTTACAGCTTACCATACAAACGTGAATGTTAAACTAGATTGGTCTCAGGGTTCGACTTTAGGCAAATTGAATCCGATGATGGAAATGTATTCGGGTAACTGCTCATCATTACAATATGTTTCTTGCCAGTATAATCAGCAGTATGATAGTGATCAAGATTTATATCTATCTGGATTGACTGTAGGCCAAGTATATTACATTCGGGTACTCGACAATAATTATGTTGATCCAACAGCAGAATTTGGATGGTCGACCTATTACTACATTGAGGTCTGTGCTGATTGCGGAAATGTAAATGGAGCATCAATTTCATCAAATTCAACAAGCAACTGTACAGGAATACCCATTCCACTTTCAGCACCTTCTATTAACGGAGTATCCTATCAATGGCAATACAATGGGGGAAATATAGAAGCTGCTACTTCAAATCAATTATCAGCGAATCAATCTGGATCATATTCACTTTTAGTTACACCATCAAATAGTGTTGTTTGTCCAGTCTACTCCACTGCTGCCTCAATTATACACATTGGCACACCCGCTCAAATTACATTTCCAGGACAACCCGCATTGTGCGATGGCCAAACAACCACCTTGCAAGCACCACTTGCGCCAGGCAATAGTTATCAATGGAGTAATGCTGCTGGACCAATTCCAGGTGCATTGGCCTCTACATATGATGTCTCAATGCCTGGAACATATTCTCTTACCTTAAATGATGGAGTGTGCCCTTCTTCGACTGATAATGTAACTATCACAACAGGAGTTGCCCCAACAGCTCCTTTGATTACTCCTCAAGGAAGCTTAGTGCTCTGCAATGGAAGCACCGTTTTGTTGAGTGCCCAAGCTACAGCTGGAATCACCTATCAGTGGACATTGGATGGGAATATCATTAACAATGAAACAACGACCAACTACACCGCTGATGCAACTGGTATTTATTGTCTGGTTGCTTCAAATGCTTCAGGTTGCAAAGACACATCCAATTGTTTGCCTGTGACCAATTGCGTTGGATTCGAAACGCTTCTGGAAGCGGACATACAACTCTATCCAAATCCTGCCAATCAATTTTTAAATCTGACAATGCCATCGAATTATCAAGAAGTAGCAATAGCTGTTTTCGATATGCAAGGGCGTAAACTCAATATAAATGTTGCACCTTCTTCTAATGGTATTTATCAGATTCCTTTACAAGATGTCGCAATTGGACTTTACCAAATTACAATCAATACCTCTTCAAAATTAATATCAAAGCGCTTTGTGAAAATTAATTAACATTGCATTAAATTCTAATATTTCTAAAATAGTCTATGAAACAAACACTTCTATTTGTCACTTTTGTTTTGACATTTAATTTTTGTTCTGCCCAAGATTCAGACACATCATCTTCTGGATCAGAGAAAAAAGCAGCGGCTGCTTTTAGTCAGTTTAGTTTTGGTGGAGGTGTAGGTGGTGCATCGGCAACACCGAAAATCACATTAAACTCGTATCGGTTTTCTGCACTCATTGGAAAAGGAGCATGGGATTTTTACTTATTCAATTCAGTGCCAACAATCCAAACCGTGGAGGCCGATAGCGAACAATATGTGCGCGGAGATTTATTGCGACAAGCAGGTGGACTTCTGAATTTATCCGTTTCTAAAGTGGGGTATTTCGGATATGGAAAAGATCCTGATGTAAAGGAAATAAAAGGAGCTCAACTCGATTTTAGAATGGGTGGTAAAGCTATTGATGTAGCGAACCGAAGAAAAGGGAGCAGTTTTCTAGTGCCTATTTTAGTGTCTTCCGTCGACTTAAGGTACTTGATTCCATTGGTAGTGAAAGCACCAGGCAAGAACAAAGGAGAGAAATTCAGTCTTAAAGATAACATGGTTGGGAACCTGTCTTTCCGATTCCTCGGCTCGATTATGCAAGTTATGGATCCATCCATTTACAACTCTTATTATAGAAGTGCCAAAGGTGTACCCGCGAGTCCAACCATTTTAGTCGGCACTTTGGAAATGTATTTCTACATCAGTGATCAGATTTATATAAATGCTGGTTACACATTATCAAATCAACCATTAATTCCTGCAATGCCATTCTTTTCGCTCAGTTACGGAGCTAAGAAATAATTCTCTTTTTCTCGATATCCATTTGAATTGTTTTATGACCCAAAGAATCTTCCTTTTATACTTCTTAAGTTGGGCGCTAAGCCTGAGTTCATTTGCTCAGTCATTAAATAATTTCAGTGGTCTCCGAAATACCGAATTGGAAAAATACCAATGCGATGGGGCAGATGCTGTAAGTGAAATCAGAACTCAATTACCAGGACAGGGCTTGCCTGCATTCGGATCGCAAGCCATGCCAGGTGCAACAAGAACAGTTATTCCCAAAGTCGAACGTGTTTCAATTTTAGAAGACCGTTCTTCACAAATTACAGGCGAAATCTATTTCAATGGATTTGATGGTGGTGGTAGTCTTCGTGTATTTGTTAGTAACGATAAGGGCAATGAACAAAAGGAAATTCCCGCTCAGATAATTCCAATTTCTGGAACATCCGGTATGTTGGATTTACTTTTAAAATTACCCGATGG
>CALQRR010000126.1 GCA_943333015.1 Chitinophaga pinensis
GCACAATGTCTTCACGCGTGGTCAGATCAGCTGTCGCGGTGAGTGCGATCACGGGAACCTCTGGGAAATGCGCTTTCAATCCTTGCAGACGCGTATATTCTGGACGAAAATCATGACCCCAGCTGGAGATGCAATGGGCTTCATCAATGGCAAACAAGGACCATTTCACGTCCTTCATGAAGGTGTTGATCAGCACTTGCAGACGTTCGGGGGAAACGTACAGCAATTTCAGATTTCCGTTTCGGCACGCCTCTATGATGTCGAACTCTTCTTCCGATGACGTGCCGCTGTTCCAGGATGCAGCGGCAATACCGTTGGTACGAAGCGCATCAACCTGATCTTTCATCAGCGATAGCAAGGGTGAAACGACCAGCGCGGTGCCTGCTTTCATCAATGCCGGAACTTGAAAGCAAACCGATTTACCTCCACCGGTTGGCATTAGAACAAGGCAATCAACGCCGGAACATACGGTTTCAATAATCTCTTCCTGTAAAGGCCGGAAGTCGGAATAACCAAAATGTGTTTGTAATACTTCTGCAGCGGAAACTGCAAGGGAGATAGGAGGCATAACTCTTCATAGTTTAAATGAGGAGGAACGAACTATCCGAAACGAATGACAAGTTTACACGGTTTGCTGTTCAGTAAAATGTCATATCTGCCACAAATACTCGGGCAGTGAATAAAAAAATCAGGCTTCCTGCTCAAAGCGGCCGTCAACCATCACTAACCTGCGATCGGCCATGCGCGCCAGTTCTTCGTTATGAGTTACAATGACAATTGTTTGCCCAAGTTCCCGTTGTAATTCGAAAAATAGGGCGTGCAGTTCTTTGGCATTGTGCGAATCCAGATTTCCACTCGGTTCATCGGCCAGAAGCAATTTGGGTTTATTCATTAAAGCACGTGCGACGGCAACGCGTTGTTGTTCACCTCCCGAAAGTGTTGCTGGCTTGGCATCCATTCGATCTTGCAACCCTAACCGTTCTAAAAGTTCCTGAGCCCGTTTTTCCAATTCTCCCCGCGTTTTTCCGGCAATCATGCCTGGAATCATCACATTTTCAATAGAGGTAAATTCGGGTAATAACTGATGAAACTGAAAGATGAAGCCACTATGCTGATTGCGAAATGCAGATAACTTTCTGTCATTCAGCAGGGTGGGTTTCTCTCCATCAAAATCGAGTTCTCCGCCATCTGGGCGTTCCAGAGTACCAAGGATTTGTAAAAAAGTGGTCTTACCCGCACCGGAAGCGCCAACAATGGACACTACTTCTCCTGTGCGGATCTCAAGATCAACTCCCTTCAACACCTGAAGGCCACCAAAGGACTTTGTTATAGATTTAGCGCTTATCATTCCCGGAAATCAGCTCCGATAGCATCTGCAGACGTTCTTTCCAAAACGTTCGCATGACTTCGGCTCTTGCTGCGTCGGCTAATTTAGTGTGTTGAAGCGTTACCTGACATTTTTCAGCACTCTTTCCGTTGAAATTCGCAACAAGGACCTCGTCTTGTTCGAGTTGAAAACGAATATTTTTTCCCGGATTGTGTTTGATAAGCTGCATGTTTACTAGAAATGCAGATTTCCGAACATCCGGTTCAGTAAAGAAACTTTCCAGCACATGCATCCCAACATTATATGTACGGGTAGATGTGATTTCATATCCCTCGGGATATATAGAACCGGTTTCTGTGTCATGTAACAGCAAGAAATGGTGAACTAAATGCTCCGCATCACATTCCTGCATCATGTAGTTTGTTGAAAGAAACTGAATGAGCTTGTTCTTTGATGGTGGTAGAATTTTTTGGGCACTTAGAATGTCCATCGACACTTGCATCTTTTTCCCCAGGATGCGTTGCGATGGTTTAGCCAATTCCAGTGCCGAGAAGGTAGATTCCCGGAACATTGTGTGGTGTTGATTTGTGAACTGTAAATAGACACTGGTTCAGGAGGTTTTATGCAGTGTACGACATTCGAATATTCACATTACAATGTTTATAAATAGGAGTTATCACCTATGCTTAAATTTCTCCTTCAGTTTCCTACAATTGCTTCAAGTAAATCACCTACTTTTGCCACCAAATTCAAGCCGACATGAACATTCACGAATACCAGGGTAAGTCCATTCTTAAACGCTTCGGCGTTGGTATTCAGGAGGGTATAGTTGCCGAAACTCCTGAAGAAGCGGTTGAAGCCGCCAAACTTTTGCAACAGCAAACCGGTACAGGTTGGTGGGTTGTTAAAGCGCAGATCCACGCAGGTGGCCGCGGTAAAGGTGGTGGAGTGAAACTTGCAAAATCACTGGATGAAGTGAAGGAAATTGCAGGTAAGATTTTGGGAATGACGCTTGTAACGCCACAAACTGGTCCAGAAGGAAAGTTTGTTCGCAAGATTTTAGTTGCTCAGGATGTCTATTATCCTGGGGCAGAACCAACCAAAGAATTTTACATGAGTGTGTTGCTCGATCGTCAAACAGGTCGCAACATCATCATTTATACGACTGAAGGTGGAATGGACATTGAAGAAGTTGCACATGCTACTCCGGAAAAAATCCTCCGCGAAGAAATTGATCCAAGTGTTGGTCTGCAAGGTTTTCAAGCAAGAAAAATTGCCTACAACCTTGGACTTACTGGAGAGGCCAACAAGCAAATGGTGAAGTTCGTATCTGCACTTTACAAAGCATACGATTCCATTGACGCTTCTCAGTTTGAAATCAACCCGGTACTTAAAACTTCAGACAGTAAAATCATCGCTGTGGATGCTAAAGTAAACCTGGATGAGAACGGTCTTTTCCGTCATCCGGATATTTTAGAAATGCGCGATGTAACCGAAGAAGATGCAACCGAAGTGGAAGCAGGTGAACACAATCTGAACTATGTGAAGCTCGATGGAAACATCGGTTGCATGGTTAACGGTGCAGGTTTGGCCATGGCTACTATGGATATCATCAAACTCGCCGGTGGAGATCCTGCCAACTTCCTCGATGTAGGTGGTACGGCGGATGCTGCTCGCGTAGAACAAGCATTCCGAATCATCCTCAAAGACGAGAATGTTAAAGCAATCCTGGTAAATATTTTCGGTGGTATCGTGCGTTGCGACCGCGTTGCTCAGGGAATTGTGGATGCTTACAACAATATTGGAGAGATTCGTGTTCCTATTATTGTCCGCCTTCAGGGTACCAATGCTGTTGAAGCAAAACGTATCATTGACGAATCCGGACTTCGTGTTAAATCTGTCATCCTACTACAGGAAGCTGCTGATAGCGTCAAAGAAGTACTGGCCTGATTCATTTAGGTTACAGTTAGAAAAGGCGCCCCTTAAAGGCGCCTTTTCTGTTTTATTACGGCCGATTCTTTGGTAACTTGCCTGTTCTAAATCATCACATGATTCAACGTTTTACATTTCTGCTTTTTTGTCTGATTGCCAACATAGTTGAGGCTCAGTCGGATTTTTTACCCGGGGAGTTTTTACTGCAACTGCGTGAAAATTCATCCGCCGCCATGCTTGAACGTACCATACAAGCGGAGCATCCCGATTGGGAATTTCACGCTGTTCGTCCTATTTCACAACGTTTTCATATTTGGCTTTTTCAAGCACAGCCTGGACAGGAACGTCAACGGGTGGAGCTGCTCCGGAAACAAAAAGGAGTGCTTCTCGCGCAAGTGAACCATCATGTTCAGTTACGTTCCACCATTCCCACAGATCCTTCGTTTACCCAGCAATGGTCGCTGAACAATACTGGCCAGAACGGTGGAAGTGCAGGAGCCGATATTGACGCAACTGCCGCCTGGGATATCGCAACCGGCGGACTTACCGTAGCTGGCGATACCATTGTAATTGCTGTAATCGATGGCGGATTTCAACTGGATCATCCCGATCTGATTCAGAATATTTTCATCAACCACAATGAGATTCCAGGGAACGGTTTAGACGATGATGCCAACGGGTATGTGGATGATGTAAATGGTTGGGATGCCTACAGCAATGATGGGGTGTTGCCTTCCAGTCAGCATGGAACGCACGTTTCCGGTATCATCGGTGCACGTGGAAACAACGGAATTGGAATCACAGGTGTTAACTGGAATGCTAAAATATTACCGATTGCAGGTTCCTCCGCTAACGAAGCTACTGTTGTTGGTGCATATGCGTATGCTGCTGAAATGCGCATTCAGTATAACGAGTCCAATGGTCAGAAAGGCGCTTTTGTGGTTTCCACAAATTCTTCCTTTGGCGTTGATCAAGGCGATCCTGCTGATTTTCCTATCTGGTGTTCTTTTTATGATACGCTCGGCGCGTATGGGATCCTCAGTGCAGGAGCAACGGCAAATGCTAACTTTAATATTGATCAAACAGGCGATATTCCAACAGCATGTGTTTCTCAGTTTTTAATTGCAGTCACCAACAGCACTAGCGCCGATATCAAATATACGAGTGCCGGATATGGTGTTCAATCCATCGATATTGCATCTCCCGGAACGGCCGTTTATTCGACTATCACGGGTTCTACCTATGCCAATTTAACGGGCACCTCCATGGCCACTCCGCATGTAGCCGGTGCTATCGGACTGATGTACAGCGCTGCCTGTGACCTGCTCATTGCCGATTACAAAACCAATCCAGGAGCTGTTGCTTTGCTGATGCGCAATTATCTGCTCAATGGTGCCGAACAATTGAGCGCACTTAATAATTTGGTGAACGGAAACCGACGACTCAATTTACTTGGAGCATTGCAGCAGGTTCAGACCTACAATTGCGATCCGACCTCAGCTCCAAGTGTAGCATTCTCAGCATTAGGCCGCAGCGGTTGTCCAGGGTTGATAGTTAATTTTCAAAATCAAAGCACGTCTAATTCCACGAGCCTTGCTTGGGAATTTCCTGGCGGTACTCCTTCAACATCCTCACTGTCAAATCCCGTAGTCGTATACAATACCTTGGGCGTTTTTCCAGTCCGGTTAATTGCTTCCAATGCCTTTGGTTTCGATACATTGGAAATGCCTAGTTATATTGATGTAAACAATACCGGAACGCGTATTGTCTTTAATGAAACGTTCGAAACTGGAAACTTTGCCACAAACGGTTGGAACATTGAAAATCCTGATCAGGCCAATGGTTGGGAAATAAGTACGGTTGCGGGATCTGCTCCCGGAACCAAAGCGGCTTCCATTCAAATCTTTAACAACCAAACATTAATTGGTCAGCGCGATGGGCTGATTAGTCCGGAATTCAACCTAGGCTCTACATCATCCAATGTGTTGTATTTCGAACATGCACATCGCCGGCGGGTAAGTTCTATTCGTGATTCATTGATTCTCGCACTTTCGTATGACAACGGAATTAGCTGGACACGACTTGCAGCCTATGCTGAAGACGGTTTAGGTTCGTTTGCTACGGGAACGCTTACCACAAGTTCATTCATTCCATCGCTGACAACAAACTGGTGCACAGCCGCCACAACGGGGCCCGATTGTTTCAGCATCGATCTTTCTGCCTGGGATGGTTTTCCTTCGGTTAAAATTCGCTTCGAAGCATTCAATGCAGGAGGAAATAACATTTATGTTGATAATATCCGCGTTTCCGGAATTTGTTCTGAAACAGAGAGTCTGCCAACGAGTGCTGATTTCTCGGTTCAATCAACCACCGTTTGTACCAATTCGCCTGTTTTGATTAATAACGCAAGTGCCAATGCAACGCAATATATCTGGTCGTTTGAAGGAGCAACACCA
>CALQRR010000127.1 GCA_943333015.1 Chitinophaga pinensis
AAGCCACAGTTCATCCCTTGTCCGTAAAATGGAACAATCGCATGTGCTGAATCACCAATGAGCATCACTTTGTCTTTCCAACTCCAGGGGAAACAACGGACAATGACCATCGCCGCGGCTGGATTGCTGCTGTATTCTTCCCGGAAATCGGGCATGAGGTCCAACGCATCTGAAAAGTATTCCCGAAAAAAATCTTCCGCCTTTTCAATTGTATCGAGCGAATCGAATGATAATTCTCCTGCTTTAGAGAAAAAGAGGGTCAACGTAAAACTGCCATCCGGGTTGGGAAGTGCAATGAGCATGAAGTCCTTGCGAGGCCAAATATGTAGCGCGTTTTTTTCCAATTGATGTGTTCCGTCGGGAAATGCCGGAATGGTCAATTCTTTGTACGCGTAGTCGATGTAATACTGGGAATAATTAAACCAAGGTGTTTTCTCCAGTTCATTGCGTACTTCCGAATATGCCCCATCTGCTCCCACCAGAAAATCAGGCTCCACGGTAGTCGTTTCGGTTTCGCCCTGAAAGGTTGCACGCGCCGTATTCAGATCCACATCTATCAAACGCTGATTGAAAACGATATTCACTCCGGACGATTCGGCCAGGTCCATCAATTTACAATTCAATCCGCCCCGCGAAACAGAATAAATCGCCTGACCATCTTTGCCATACGGCTGAAATGAGAGATTTCCCTGCACATCATGCATCACGCGCCGGTACATGGCAATACTTATCTCTTTGATGTCTTCTGAAATCCCGACACCAGCCAATCCCCGAAAGCCTCGTTCTGAGAGCGCCAGATTAATCGATTTGCCGGCACTTACGCGGTTGTTGCGCATGTCCTGACGACGTTCGTACAACGTCACATCAAATCCTTGACGTTTCATGTAGATGGCATGCAGGGCTCCGACTAATCCAGATCCTGCAATGGTGATATGATGGGGCTTCGACATGGCTAATTATACGTTGAATTGGGAAAGGATATGGGCAAATTGGAATGCGTCTGTGTAACTGTTATAAAGTGGTGCTGGTGCGATGCGGATAACATCAGGTTCCCGCCAATCAGCAATAACACCATGGGCAAACAGGTAATCAAATGCTTTTTTTCCATCACGATGAAACAACAGAGAAAGTTGACAACCGCGTTGTTTCGGGGTAATGATGCTGAACAAACCCTGATGTAGTGGCATTTGTTGTAATTCTTCCAATAGTTTATGGAGATACGCCGTGAGCTTTCTGCTTTTTGCCACCAAACGATCCATCCCGGCCTCATCAAAAATATCAAGCGAAGCTTTGAGAGCTGCCATGGATAAAACCGGCGCATTGCTCATTTGCCAGCTCTCTGCTGTTGGGATCGGTACAAATTCAGGCTCCATTTTAAAACGGGAGGCTTTATCGTGTCCCCACCATCCAGCAAGCCGGAACGTATCGGGATTGCTGGCGTGTTTTTCGTGAATATAGATCCCTGCAACACTTCCGGGACCTGAGTTGAGGTACTTGTAACTGCACCAAGCCGCAAAATCAACATTCCAGGCATGCAAATTCAGTTCGATGTTTCCAATGGCATGGGCCAGATCAAAACCAGCGATGGCGCCCACGGCATGTGTTTCACGGGTGATGCGTTCCATATCGAACACTTGGCCAGTGTAATAATTCACGCCACCAATCATCACAAGTGCAAGGGCATCGCCTTCGGCACGAATCGCTTCGAGGATGTCTTCTTCTTCCAGATGCGCCTGTCCGACTCGTGGTTTTATTTCATGTATAACATCAGCCGGTTGAAGGCCATGCAACAAAGCCTGGCTTTGAAGTGCGTAGCTGTCGGAAGGGAATGCTTTTTCCTCACAAATGATCCGGTAACGTTGAGCGGTTGGACGGTAAAACGAGATCATGAGTATATGCAGGTTCACCGTCAGGCCATTCATGGCAACCACTTCCTCAGGAAGCGCACCTGTGAGCCGAGCAAGGGGTGCGGCAAACTGTTCGTGGTAACTCAACCAGGGGCGCCGACCATGAACATGTCCTTCAACACCTAATTTTGCCCAGTCATCGAGCTCCTGTTGAATGGATGCCGCCGTTGTTTTAGGTTGCAGGCCGAGTGAATTGCCACAGAGATAAACAGATTCTTTTCCCTGCAATGGCGGGATAAGAAAGCGTGAGCGAAAGGCACGGAGTTCATCTTGCTGATCTAATGCAAGAGCTGTTTCGGAGGTAAAATCCTGCGACATGTTTTTTTTCCAAACATCCGCAATCTGTTTCTCCGGTGCAACTGCTTCAAGACGTTTATTTCAACCATTTTCAACGGAACATTGCCAAATTAAATTTCGCAACACTGAAGTGATAGCCCCTATTTTCAATACGATATATTGAAAATGTCTACAGGCTTTTTCGTCCTATTTGAGATCAGTGTTAAAATCCGACGTTTCCGTTTTCAAATAATCTGTCAAATTGTTTGAAAGGCACGGTTTGCCTATTTTAAAGAGCAGCATATCAGCACGTTAAAAATCTCACCACCGCTACAATGATTTCCTTTGTAAAACGATTATTAAATGTATCTTTAATGATGCTCTTACATTAATGTAAAGATTTGGGTGGATTGATTTCCGGATTGACAACAATACATCAAAAGCGTTGTTGACTATAATCCAAAAGAGCCGATTGTTTAATAATTATTGATTGTCAGCATGTTGGAAGCTGTCGAAGCGACGATAGACCTTAGCGGTCACCTGAAAAAATATTTCGGATTCTCTAAGTTCAAAGGTGAACAGGAGGCCATCATACGAAACATACTCGATGGACATGACACATTTGTGATCATGCCTACCGGAGGTGGAAAGTCGATGTGCTATCAGTTGCCTGCTCTGATCTCAGAAGGTACTGCCATTATTGTATCTCCGTTGATTGCCCTGATGAAGAATCAGGTTGACTCTATCCGTAATTATGGTGGAGAAACCGGCATTGCGCATTTCTTGAATTCTTCTCTCAACAAAGCCGAGATCACCCGGGTGAAGGAAGACATCACCAATGGCGTTACCAAATTGCTGTATGTCGCACCAGAGTCTTTGACCAAGGATGAGAACGTGCAGTTTTTCCGGGAAATCAACATCAGTTTTTTTGCCATTGATGAAGCGCATTGTATTTCCGAATGGGGGCATGATTTTCGTCCAGAATACCGCCGTCTTCGCTCCATCATTGAAGCGATAGGAACCGTTCCGATCATGGCGCTCACCGCTACGGCCACGCCCAAAGTACAGCAAGACATCATGAAGAACCTGAACATGGTCGAAACGACGCTGTTCAAAAGTTCATTCAACCGCCACAACCTCTATTATGAGGTTCGGCCAAAGAAAAATGTCGCTAAGGAGATTATTAAATTCATCAAACAACATCCTGGAAAATCGGGAATTATATACTGTCTGAGCCGTAAAAAGGTGGAGGAGATTGCCGAAACACTCAACGTTAACGGTATCAAAGCCCTTCCTTATCACGCCGGACTCGACGCTACCACACGTGCAACTCATCAGGATAAATTCCTCATGGAAGAAGCTGATGTGATTGTGGCAACCATCGCATTCGGTATGGGAATCGACAAGCCGGATGTCCGCTTTGTCATCCACCACGAGATGCCTAAAAGCCTCGAAGGTTATTACCAGGAAACAGGCCGCGCTGGCCGTGATGGGGGCGAAGGAATCTGTTTGTCGTTCTACAGTTTCGAAGACATTCAGAAACTGGAGAAATTCCTCAAGAACAAACACGTTGCAGAACAGGAAATTGGTCAGCAACTGATCGCCGAAACAGTTGGCTACGCCGAAACCTCCATGTGCCGTCGTAAATATTTGCTGCACTATTTTGGGGAAGAATACGACGAAAGTGGCTGCAACAGCATGTGCGACAACTGCCGTCATCCAAAGAAAAAGTTCGATGCCATGGAAGATGTGTGTCTCGTGTTGGATACCGTCGCTTCTCTAAAAGGCAAATTCAAAGACAAACACATCAACCATATCCTCACCGGAACGGTTGATTCCATGATCTCTTCCTACAAACACGATCAGCTTGAACTGTTTGGAAAAGGTTCGGAACATACTACGCTTTACTGGAGTGGTGTTATCCGTCAAACGGTTGTTCAGGGAATGCTTGAAAAGGAGGTCGAAAATTACGGCACCCTTCACATGACAAAAGCCGGAGTGGACTTCCTCGAGAATCCTCATCCGGTAATGATCACCGAAGACCACGACTACAGTGATACCGATGGTGATGATGATGCCGCTGGAGCTCATGGTGGTGGCGCTGCCGATGATGTGCTGTTTTCCATGCTTAAAGACCTGACTCGGAAAATTGCCAAGCGTCTGAACATGCCGCCGTATGTTATTTTTCAGGAACAGTCGCTGCTGGACATGACCATTCAATATCCGGTTACGCTGGACGAATTGAAACAGATTGTTGGCGTAGGGGCAGGGAAAGCGGAGAAATACGGAAGCGAGTATGTCGAAATCATTGCGCAATATGTGCAGGAAAATGAAATCGACCGACCTCTCAATATGGTGGTTAAGAGCGTGGTCAATAAATCCACCCAGAAAGTTTACATCATCCAAAGTGTGGATCGTAAAATTTCTCTCGAAGACATTGCCTCCTCTAAAGGTCTGAATCTCGCAGCGCTCATTGAAGAAATGGAAGCCATTGTCTACTCAGGAACCCGTCTAGATATTAGCTACTATATTGATGATGTGATTGATGAAGATATCCAGGAAGAGATCATGGACTATTTCCGCAATACCGAAACAGACTCCATGGCTATTGCCGTGAGCGAAATGGGGGATGATGAAATTGGAGAAACGGAGCTTCGGCTAATGCGACTCAAATTCATTTCTCAATTCGGAAACTAATTCAAAAACGGGTGGCTATGTCACCCGTTTTGCTTTTACCAACAATTCCCGGTGCTAAACGTTGGATTCCGTATCTTTCCATTCCTGTTTTTATGCGCACCGTCCAGCTATTATTCGTGCTTTTCGGACTGCTGTTGAGTGCCTCGCTTCATGCAACACACAACAGAGCAGGAGAAATTACATACCGGCATCTCGGTGGTTTTCAGTACGAAGCAACCATTATCACTTATACCAAATCGGATAGCCCAGCCGATCGTCCCAATTTAGGTATTAGCTGGGGCGATGGCTCTGTTGATACCATCCCGCGTGTAAACGGTTCCGGCATGGGTGAACTTGTCGCTCCGTCTATCAAAAAAAATATCTACATCGGCGTTCATACCTATCCCGGTCCGTCCATTTACACAATCAGCTTCGAAGATCCTAACCGGAACGGCGGATTGGTCAACATACCCAATTCCGTTAACATTCCCTTTTTTGTTTCCTCTCAACTGATTATCAATCCTTTTTTAGGAATCAATAATTCTGTTCAGCTGCTCAATCCGCCGATTGATGAAGCCTGCCCAGGTCAAATTTTTATTCATAATCCGGGGGCATATGATCCCGATGGGGATAGTATTTCCTACCGCCTTGTAGAATGCCGCGGCGAAGGTGGATTGGTCATTCCTGGGTTCAATCAGCCTTTGGCAAGTTCCAGTTTTACCCTCAATAGTATTACAGGGGATCTAATCTGGGATGCACCGCTTCCAAATGGTGTGGGAGAATACAATGTTGCTTTTGTGATCGAAGAATGGCGCAGAGGAATTCTCATTGGCAATGTAATC
>CALQRR010000128.1 GCA_943333015.1 Chitinophaga pinensis
TCAGAAGGGTATAAAAACATTGTCCTACCTATCGATTTTTCAAAGCAAACGAAGCAAAAGTTGGTTTGGGCTGTTGAACTGTCCAAGGTGTTTAATTCGACCTTCCACGTTCTTGCCGATTTTGAAGACGATGAGTTTACCAGCAAAGCGGTGAATAACAACATCGCATACGCCGAAAATTACCTCCGCAAAAACGAGTGCAATTTTACCGTTGCCAGAGCTCCCAAAGGCGATTTTGCCAAAGAAACTATTCGCTTTTCGAGTTCTGTGGAAGCCGATCTGATTGTTATAATGACCAATCAGGATCAAGGTTTGAGCTCATATATCATTGGGCCATATGAGCAAAACGTGATTGCCAACGATGCCCAAATACCTGTTATGACGCTTAATCCGGTGGATACAATGAATGCTAAAAACGGACATCTGTTCAATTTCGGGAATTACTAAATCAGTACCGTTTACAGTACAAAAAAACAGTCCGCATTGCCCTGAAAGCAAAAGGTCTGTGCAGGCGTTTCCGAGACATTCTCGTTTTTCGTAAAGCATCCCTTGGGTAAGATTATACCCAGACAAAAAATGCCCTGCATTCCTGATGCAGGGCATTTTATTTTGAATGTCTAATGAAGCTGTATGCCCTGATAGAGCCGCTTAGTTCAGTAAATCAAACCCGCAAAACGGCACCAGCGCTTTCGGAATGCGTATGCCATCGGGTGTCTGATGATTTTCGAGCAACGCAGCCACAATACGAGGAAGCGCCAGAGCTGATCCGTTGAGTGTGTGTGCCAGACGGGGTTTCTGATCGCCTTCGCGGAAACGCAACTTCAGACGGTTACTTTGGAAAGCCTCGAAATTGGAGGTGGAGCTTACTTCTAACCATTTTTCCTGCGCAGCAGAATACACCTCCATGTCGTAAGTAAAGGCAGATGCAAATCCCATATCACCTCCGCATAATTTCAATACACGATACGGCAATTCGAGTTCTTGCAACAAACTGGTTACGTGATTGCGCATCTCTTCCAACAACGTATAGGAGGTGTCGGGATGAGCAATTTGTACAATTTCCACTTTATCGAATTGATGCAAGCGGTTCAACCCGCGGACATCTTTCCCATAGGAACCAGCTTCACGACGGAAACAAGGCGTGTATCCGCAAGCTTTAATCGGGAAGTCTTCTGCTTTCTGAATCGTATCCCGGAAAATATTGGTGATCGGCACTTCTGCCGTTGGAATCATGTAATACTGATCTTCGGGCATGTAATACATCTGTCCTTCTTTATCGGGCAGCTGTCCCGTTCCAAAACCAGAATCAGCATTCACCATCAGCGGTGCCTGATATTCGGTATAACCCGCTGCCGTAGCACGCTCGAGGAAAAAGTTGATCAATCCGCGTTGTAAACGGGCGCCTTTTCCTTTGTAAAAGGGAAAACCGGCTCCGGTCACTTTCACACCAAGCTCAAAATCGATGATGTCGTATTTCTTTGCAAGATCCCAATGTGGCTGTGCTTCGGCATGCAATACCGGGATTTCTCCAAAACGCTCAACAGTGATATTTTCTTCCGGTCCGCGTCCAAATGGAATGGGCTCCGCAGGAATATTCGGGATGGTAAATAATATCTGACGGATGGCTTCTTCTGTTTCGGTCAGCTTGATCTCCAGCAATTTGCTGTCTTCTTTGATGGTTGCTGTTTCTTCTTTCAGCAGATTGGCTTCACTGGCTTTGCCCGATTTAAAGAGTTCTCCAATCTCCTTGGCAATCTGATTGGCCCGTGCCAGTTTGTTGTCCAATTCCGTTTGTACCGACTTTCGCAAATCGTCCAGCAAGAGAATTTGCTCAACACGCTCGCGCGCATCCAAGTGGTTACGTTTTGCTAAACCGGCAATGGCGGCTTCTTTGTTTTCGCGGAGATAAGGGACCTGAAGCATTGTTTAATTCTTTTTAAGCGGCTGCAAAGTTAAAGCCTTGCCGGAAATTAATCCGCTCTTTTTCGGGTTCTTTGTAGATTCGTTCTCCCATCTTATTTATGTCTCGATTTCTCTCCGTTTTTTGCTCCCTGCTTCTGGCATTTGCTTCGCCCATACTTGCGCAGAATCTGCCATGTGGCGCTGTTATTACCGATGTGCAGGGCGCAACAGAGAATTACCTTCCCGGTCAGAATTACAACGACACACTTTCGGTTGATGCCGGGCAAGCTATCAACCTCAGCTTTTCACAACTCGAACTTGGTGCGGGCGACACCTTGCGCATTTTCGAAGGAACCCTTTCGGGAATTCCTCCACTGGCCGTTTTTGTTGCCGGAGATGTTTTGACAAACGTACACTCTTGGGGTTCTTCCATCATTGTATCATTTACTAGCGATGCCAATGATGAAGCTGCTGGTTGGGCAGCACAGCTCTTGTGTCAACCCCAAACATTTGCCCATCTCAACTTTCCGTTCGATTCACTCTGCGCTGGACTTGAGGCAACCATGCCATTGGAAGTGCTGGCTCCGTTGGAGAATGGTTTATTACTGGAAGCTTTTTTAAGTGATGTGAACGGCAGTTTCGATAATCCCTATCCCATTGGAGAAGCCTATACCGGGGCGGCGGCTATATTCATTCAGCTTTCAGCCGATCAACCGGCCAGCGACAATTACATCATACGCTTAATCATTTCAGATTCTACCGGAGTGTACTTGCAGCAAAACCTTCCTGTTAAAATCAGCCGAATTCCAGAACAACCTGTTATTACGGGCAATTCTTTCTTTTGTGGAGATTCCGTCTTGCTGTCCATTCCGTTTCAATTTCGGGTCGACTTTCAATGGTATTTTGAAAATGATTCCGTTCCTCAAGCCAATGATCCGGAACTTTTTGTCCATCTGCCCGGCACCTATTTCGCATCCGCAACCAATTCCTGCGGAACCGTTTTTTCTGCCAACTTCAACCTCAATTTGCTGCCTGTTCCACTAACTCCCTTGTTAGAAACTTCAGGCAATGTGCTGTGTCCGGGTGATACCGTTAACCTTACCATCGTTTCCGATGCCGACACCTCCGCGTATCACTGGTTCAACAACACGCAGCAACTCAGTTTAAATGAGTTGATAATTGAAACAACTCAGCCCGGTGATTATTTTGTCGTTCGAAACAACCTCTGTGGAACGTCTTTCTCCGATACCATTCATATCAGCGCCCTTCCTTTTCCTCCGGCGAGTACGATAACGGCCTCCGGAAGTCTTAATTTTTGTGAAGGAAATGCCATCCAGTTGAGTCTTCCCAATCCGGGCGACTTTCAGATTACCTGGTTCAACAACCTGAATCAAATTCAACAGGGAAACAGTTCATTGAATGTCGATCAGCCTGGAAGCTATTCGGCTTCTTTATCCAATGTGTGTGGAGAAACGCATTCCATCGATACGCTAGAAGTGAATGTTCAGCTATTGCCTGTACCGGCTGTTCTCAGCGCCGCTGGCCCAACAACCTTGTGTGAAGGAAACTCGGTTGTGTTGTTTGCCGAAATTTTACCCGGACAGCAAAGTCAGTGGTTGCTTAATGGTTCACCTGTGAGCGGAAACGGTGCTCAGCTGGGTGCTTCTACAACAGGAGTTTACACCATGAATACCATTAATTCATGTGGTACGGTGCTTTCAGAAAACAGCATTGCCGTTACCATCAATCTGCTACCGCTGCAGCCAACCCTGTATAGTTTGTCTACTCCCGCTTTATGCAATGGCAGTTCGGTAACGTTAGCTGTTGAAGCACAGGTGGGCGTTACGTATGTTTGGAAGCGCAATGGCTCCGCTTTTTCTGGAACAACCAACAGCATCACCACCAGTCAGCAGGGTGTGTATACCGTTTCTGTCACCAACGGATGCGGTACGTTGATCAGCCAGAACGATATCAGCGTCATTTCAGGTACGGCACCAACTTCTCCGGTAATCACCGCTGGCGGAACAACCACATTTTGTCAGGGGCTTTCTGTTACCCTGACCACAACGCCCCAGCAGGGAGTTTTGTACCGTTGGCTGCGCGATGGTATTCCAACCGGAAATGCCGGATTTTCGATGCCGGCGACAAGTTCAGGAGCTTATACGGTAGAGGTTTCCAATGCGTGCGATACACTTGTTTCAGTCCTGCCTCTATCGGTGAATGTACTACCACCGCCTGTGGAGGTGGAAATCTCCCCCTTGGGTGAATACAGTGTGTGTCAGGGAGATAGTCTTTTACTCAGCATTCCAGCCATCCCCGGTGTGAGTTACCAATGGCGACGGAATACACAGGCATTGCCGTACAATACAAACAGCATCTATGTTTATCAGGAAGGTAGTTATACCATTTTATTGGGTAATTCCTGCGGAACAACTCCAGCCAGTAATTCGGTCTACCTCAACGTGGATTCGCTCCAGCCCGGCGTTACCGATATCGTTGCTCAGCCTGGCACGGCGCTTTGTCCAGGAGGCTATGTGCTGTTGAATGCAACACCGGTTCCTTTTCAGCTGTATTCCTGGTATCTCGATGGGGAACTTCTGGAGGGAGAACAAAATGCCGTTCTTCAGGCAACCGAATGGGGCACGTATACATTGCAAGCCAATAATGCCTGCGGTGTTTCGGTGGCTTCGGAGGGCGTTACCCTCGGGCCGGGAGATCCGCCTGCTGATTTTAACCTATTTATGGCTGGTGATGCTGTTTTTTGCTCGAACGACAGTCTGCAGATTACCGCTCAAACGGCTTTTGGTGTTTCGGTTCGCTGGTTTTTAAATGGAGAATTTTTAGTGGAAGGCCCCGCTCAGATTTTCGCCTTGCTACCGGGCAACTACACCGCTAATTGCTGGAGCGGTTGCGGGGAAGCACAAGGACTCACTACCATTTCCCTAACGACCATTCCTGCACCGGAAATTCCCGTGATTACACTCCTGGGATCGAATCTGAATACGACAGCTACCGGAATACTGCAGTGGCTCGATGCCGCACAGAATGAAATTGCTGGAGCAACAGCCTCTTCGTATTCACCTGCTCCGGTAAATGCCAGTTATTTTGTCCGCGTAACGGCTCCCAATGGCTGCACGGCTGTATCAGAGCCATTTCATTACAATGTGGATGGAATGGATGAACTGACTTTACTATCATTCCGCATGTATCCGAATCCGGCTCAGGGATATGTGTATATCCAGCGCTTGGCAGATGTTCCTTCTTTGCCGTATCTGCAACTTTGCGATATCACCGGGCGGGAAATTCGCACTATTTCTTTATCGAACACCACCCTCACCCGGATAGAACTGGAAGGCCTAAAGCCCGGAATATACCTGCTAGGAAATTCCGAAAACCGGAAAGCCTTAGTGGTGTATTGAATCTGTTTTACTAGTTTGAATTTGCGATTAAGCCTTTCATACACAAACAGACTTTTTGTATCGACTTTGGATGAAAGATTTCTAAGTGTATTGAGAAGAACACTTATGAAATCGGATAGTCGTGAAATTGGTATACCTGTGAACCAAACGCAACAATAACAGGCACACTCCTCTTGCAAATAATGATTAAAGTATTATTGCGGAGGGAGGAGGGAATGAAAGACTTTCCACGATTCAATTAATAAGATTTGCTTTTTTACGTAAAAGTAAAAACCCTGTTCAGAATTCTGAACAGGGTTTTTACTTTTACGTAAAAAAGCAAATCTTATTAATTGAATCGTGGAA
>CALQRR010000129.1 GCA_943333015.1 Chitinophaga pinensis
AGATTGTTCCTGTACATTTTCAGAAAAATAACCTTTCCAATGCACACGTATGGATCAATACTACAAATGAAATCGTTGTCGTGCTTAACAGTCGTCAGCGCGATCTCTACCGAATAGAGTTGTATAATAGCCGCGGAGCCGTTGTACATGCACAAACAAGTGCGGTAGACGCTGGAGCAACATCTGTTGTTATTACCAATACAGAAATTGCATCTGGGATTTACCTAATGCGGTTTGTTGGCACTCAGGGTGATGTATTTGTAGAAAAACTTAAAATTCCCTGAAATTAAAATCAATGAAACGAAATTCTGTTAGTCAGGAAAGTCTCGCAGCTCTTGATAACGAGGCATTTCGGGGATTGCAAAAAAATATACACTATTTTCTTGCATAAGAAATCTGATCATCTTACATTTGCCGTCCATTTTGAGAATACCTATGAAACCAGAAATCCATCCATCGAACTATCGTCTTGTTGTTTTTAAGGACATGTCAGACGAATCGTTGACTCTTACAAAGTCATGCATCGACTCTAAAGAAACTATTGTTTGGGAAGATGGCAACGAATATCCACTTTCAAAACTCGAGATCTCTTCTTCTTCTCACCCGTTCTATACAGGTAAGATCAAGTTGGTAGATACTGCTGGTCGTGTGGATAAATTCCGTAACCGTTACAAAGGCCATCAAGGAAAAATCAACATGTGATTTATTCCTGTCAAATTTTTTAAAAAGCCTTCCAATTGGAGGGCTTTTTTATTTTTGTCTCCTATGAATGTAATTCTGTTTGACGATTCCCGTCGCAATCATCTGCTTCCTCTTACGTTTACCCGTCCGGTTGCTGAATTGCGCATCGGAATCCTTACAATCAGGGAGAAATGGGACCGTCATGGCTTTGGCAGTGTTTCTTGCCTCACACAGGATTATCTGAAGCATAAGTTTCCGAGTCGTCGATTTATGGAAAACATGTTAGTGGCAGGATCTATTTTACCAGAGCCTGAAATCCTTGCAGCTGTCCGCAACCTGACAAAAGGGCAAGCACTTGTTCAAAACGGTGAACTCATTGCCGCATACGATGCAGAAAACAGCTTGTCGGTCAATCCCAAGCACTACACTTCCATTGAATATACCACTCCACTGTTCCGCATAAATCATGTATGGGATATCTTCTCGCACAATGCGCGAGCGCTGGAACACGATTTCACCTTACTAACCGCAGGCCGTGTTTCTGCTGAAATTGATTCCTCCAACACCCTCATTGGGGATCGTTTTTTTGCGGAAGAAGGCGCAACGGCCTATTGCTCCAGCTTCAATACCCTATCCGGTCCTATTTATCTTGGAAAAAACAGTGAAGTATGGGAAGGCAGTATGATTCGCGGTGGCTTTGCTCTTGGCGAAGAAAGTGCCGTGAAGCTGGGCACTAAAATATACGGCGCTACTACCGTTGGACCGCATTCCCGCGTGGGCGGAGAAATCAGCAACAGTGTCATTCAGGGATATTCTAATAAAGGACACGATGGCTTTTTGGGGAATTCTGTTTTGGGAGAATGGTGTAACATCGGTGCCGACTCGAACAACTCCAACCTCAAGAACAATTATTCTGAAGTGAAGCTCTGGAGTTATCCCGAAGAAAAAATGATCCACACCGGGCTTCAATTTTGCGGCCTGATTATGGGCGACCACAGTAAATGCGGCATTAATACCATGTTCAATACCGGAACAGTCGTTGGCGTGAGTGCCAATATTTTTGGTGCCGGTTTCCCGAAAAACTTCATCCCGTCTTTCAGCTGGGGCGGACCGCAAGGAATCACCGATTACCACCTCGACAAAGCATCCGAAACCGCAGCACGCGTTATGGAACGCCGACATAAAGCGTTTGACAGTATTGAGTCGCAGATTTTGGCAGATGTATACGATCTGACCAGACAGTACCGCCAAGGCTGATCCTGTATTTCACTTCCATTTCCTTTGGCACACGGCTTGTCCGGTTATGCCGCCCGTTGGATATGCGTGTTTTTATGCTGCAATCTGACGAAATGTCACTTGACTGATCCTGTATGAACGAACATATCCCATTTGAAAATTTCCGCTTCTCGAACATGATGGACGACGATTCGGAATTCATCCCCTTGCTTTCGAGTGAGGACGAGGAGCAAATGAATACTGAAGAGATCCCTTCAGAAGTGTCCATTTTACCCTTGCGCAATACCGTCCTGTTTCCAGGCGTGGTCATTCCGATCACAGTTGGACGGGACAAGTCCATCAAGCTCATCAAAGATGCTTACAAAGCCGATAAGATTATTGGCGTTGTCTCGCAGAAAGATGTTGGTATTGAAGATCCACATTTCGAAGACCTCAATAAAGTCGGTACCATAGCGCTCATTATTAAAATGCTGCGCATGCCTGATGGAAATACCACTGTCATTATTCAGGGCAAAAAACGCTTTCAGCTGGAAGAAGTCATTCAGGAAGAGCCCTATATCAAAGCGCGAATTACCGCATTTGAAGAAACGCGTCCTGTGAGAGAAGACAAAGAATTTGCGGCCATGATTTCGTCCTTAAAGGACATCTCGCTTCAGATTATTCAGCAATCGCCTAACATTCCATCGGAAGCCGCTTTTGCCATCAAGAACATTGAAAGTCCATCGTTTCTGATCAACTTCATCTCTTCCAACATGAATGCGGAAGTAGCTGATAAGCAGCAAATGTTGGAAGTGGCCGATCTTAAAGCACGGGCTGAACTGGTGTTGAAAAACCTCACGAAAGAACTGCAGCTTCAGGAACTGAAAAATCAGATTCAAAGCAAAGTGAAGATCGACATCGATCAGCAGCAGCGCGAGTACTTCCTTCATCAGCAATTAAAAACCATCCAGGAAGAGTTGGGAGGCAATGTTTACGAGGAAGAGCTGGATGAAATTCGGGTGAAGGCCGCTGAAATGAAATGGGGAGAAGGAGTGAAAAAGCACTTCCTTAAAGAACTCGACAAACTGCAGCGCATCAATCCCAATTCGGCAGAATATTCGGTCCAGCGTAATTATCTTGACCTATTGCTGGAATTGCCTTGGAATAATTTTTCGGCTGATAATTTTGATCTGAAACGGGCGCAGAAAATTCTCGACAAAGACCATTATGGTTTAGAGAAAGTGAAAGAGCGAATCCTTGAATACCTCGCTGTTTTGAAACTCAAAGGCGATATGCGTTCCCCGATTCTTTGCTTTTACGGACCTCCCGGAGTTGGAAAAACCTCGTTAGGAAAATCCATTGCCAAAGCGCTTGGACGTGAATATATCCGCATGTCGCTCGGTGGTGTGCGTGATGAAGCTGAAATTCGTGGTCACCGGAAAACCTACATCGGTGCCATGCCCGGACGTATCATTCAAAATTTGCGCAAAGCCAAAGCGGCCAATCCGGTTTTTGTGTTGGATGAAATTGATAAAGTGGGAAGTGATTACCATGGTGATCCTTCTTCTGCCCTGCTCGAAGTGCTTGATCCTGAACAGAACAGTACATTTTACGACAATTATGTTGAGCAGGATTTTGATTTGAGTCGCGCTATGTTTATTGCCACGGCAAACAACCTCAGCGCGATTCAACCGGCATTACTTGACCGGATGGAGCTGATCGAAGTAACCGGTTATACGCAGGAAGAAAAAATCGAAATCGCGAAACAGCACCTCATTCCTAAACAAATCGGAGAGCATGGTTTGAACAAGGAGCAAGTGAAGTTTACTAAAAAGGCACTAGAGAAACTGATTGAAGGTTACACGCGTGAATCAGGTGTTCGATCATTGGAGAAACGGATTGCCAAAGTGATTCGCTCGGTGGCAAAATCAGTAGCCTTGGAAGAAGTCATTGATTCGAAAATCGACGTGAAAGATGTGGAACGCATTATGGGTCCGGCCCGTTTCCATCGCGACAAATACGAAAACAATGAAGTTGCAGGAGTTGTAACAGGTCTAGCCTGGACCTCTGTGGGTGGCGACATTCTTTTTATTGAAACTCTCCTCAGCCGAGGTCACGGTAAACTCTCCCTCACCGGAAATCTAGGTGATGTGATGAAGGAAAGTGCCGTCATTGCATTGGAGTTTCTAAAAGCACATTCGGAAAGTTACTTGGGAATATCCCCGGAGATTTTTGAGCATTACAATGTGCATATCCACGTTCCGGAAGGAGCCACACCGAAGGATGGTCCATCAGCAGGTATCGCAATGTTAACAGCACTTGCATCGGCCTTCACGCAAAAGAAAGTGCAGTCACAACTGGCCATGACCGGTGAGATTACATTGCGTGGTGTTGTTCTACCTGTAGGCGGTATTAAAGAAAAAATTCTTGCAGCCAAACGTGCAGACATTCAACAGGTTATTCTTTCTGTTGAAAACCGCAAGGATGTGGAAGAAATCAATGCAGACTATCTCAAAGGCATGACGTTTCATTATGTAACGACCATGCGGGAAGTGCTCAAACTGGCATTGACAGATCAGTTGGTGAAGAATCCGATCAAAATCGAATTGTCCAAAGAAAAGGACAAACATAAAGCGACTTCAATCGTTAATTAGCTATGAATGATTCAGACCAAGCCGATCAAACCCGTCCACGCATTGTTATAGTGGGCGGCGGCTTTGGCGGAATTGAACTCATTAAGCAACTTCGCAAGACAGACGTTGATATTACTCTTGTAGATAAGCACAATTACCACACGTTTCAGCCACTTCTTTATCAGGTGGCGTCCGGTGGATTGGGTGCAGATTCGATTGGATACCCCTTCCGATTGATTTTTCGGAAGCAGAAAAATTTCAGGTTTCGTATGGCCGAAGTGCTCGAAGTGAGTCCCGGCCAAAAGCACCTGAAAACATCTACTGGAATCATCCCCTACGACTTTCTGGTTTTGGCAACCGGCTCTACCTCCAACTACTTTGGCAACAAAGAGATTGAACAGTTTGGCATGCCGCTTAAAAGTATTCCTGAAGCATTGAACTTACGTAGCGAGGTACTGCAAGAGTTTGAAAAGGCAACATTACGCAAGAGTGAATCGGATCAGCAGCAACACATGACTTTTGTGATTGTTGGGGGTGGCCCAACAGGTGTTGAAACGGCTGGAGCACTTGCTGAATTCAAGAAGTTTGTACTTCCGCACGATTATCCTGAGCTTGATCCAAAACTCATGCGTGTGTATCTGGTTGAAGCCGGTTCGCGGTTGCTGAATGGTATGTCGGAGAAATCGGGCAAGAATGCCGTTCAATATTTACAGGACTTGGGTGTAGAAGTGTTGCTCAATGTTGCCGTTCTGAAATACGATGGTCAAAAAGTCGTCTTCAGCGATCAGAGTGAGTTGGATTCAACAACACTTATCTGGTCGGCAGGTGTGAAAGGTGTTGTTCTAAATGGACTGCCCGAAGCATCAGCAAAAGGAAACCGGTATGTGGTGGATACCTTTAACCGTGTGGCTGGAGTTGAAAACATTTTTGCCATCGGTGATGCCGCTGGAATGATAACAGAATCTCGTCCAAAAGGATTCCCGATGGTGGCCCCAGTTGCTGTTCAGCAGGGGAAGAATCTCGCAAAAAACATCCGGTTTCAACTTGCTGGTAAACCCTTGTCTCCTTTTGATTACAAGGATAAAGGATCGATG
>CALQRR010000130.1 GCA_943333015.1 Chitinophaga pinensis
AAGCTACAGGAACCAATTTCACCTACAATGAAAAAGGAAAAGTGTCGTCGTATCAGCATTTTTATGCAAACAAAGAGAACAATGAGTGGAAGCTGGAGTCAGACGATGAAGCGGTGGTTCTGAAATATATCCGTCGCAAAGACATTCCACAAGACGAAGATTCCAATTCTTCAAGCGACGAATGAGAAGAGATTTAGGCCACATTGTAATTTCGGATGAGCGGGATTTATTGCAAGTGGAGAAGGTACATGCCTATCTCAGCAACGAATCCTATTGGGCGAAAGGCATTCCCTTTGAAACAGTGCTTCGTAGTGTCGAAAATTCGCTTTGTTGGGGCGTTTACCACAAAGGAGAACAAATTGGTTTTGCCCGTATGATTACCGATCAAGCCACCTTTGCCTATTTGGCCGATGTGTATATTCTGGAAAATCACCGAGGGAAAGGACTCAGTAAACAACTCCTGAAGGAAATTCTTTCACACTCAAAATTACAAGGGTTACGCCGTTTAATGCTCGCTACGCGTGATGCCCATGGGCTGTATGCTCAATTTGGATTTACCGTTCCGGAAGATCCGCAAAAACTCATGCAACTAGTTTTCCCGGATATGTATTCACATATCGACAACGAGTGATTTCTGTCACAGTGGGTGTATGGGAGCATTTGTTAATTTTACGCACCTAAATGAAAAAATCTTCCGTTCCCTCCTTCCATCAGATCTACATGGATCTGGCATCCAACCTGGCATTGCGTTCCCATTGCGTAAAGCAAAAAGTGGGAGCCGTACTCACCAAAGACACCCGGATTATATCCTTGGGCTACAATGGACCACCAGCAGGCACGCACAACTGCGATGAAGAGTGGCCCGAGACAGGCTGCGCGCGCGACCGGAAAGGCAGCTGTTATCTCGCTTTACATGCCGAAGCAAATGCCATTTTATATGCAGCAAAGAACAAAACCGATCTCGAAGGAAGCACCTTGTATGTCACCCTTTCGCCTTGCTTATCCTGTGCCCGAATTATTTTATCGGTTGGAATTAAAAAGGTGATTTTCCTAAATTCCTATGCCGTTTATAAAGGAATGGACGTGGATGAAGGGGTAGAATTTCTCAGGAAGTTTGGCGTTGATGTAGATCATTATGAAAATACAGAGGTTGTTTAGATCAATCTAACCACCCCACACGTTAATAGCATTCCAGATAGAACCTCACATGAATTCCAATCGCTCACGCGTTACCATTTTTTTACCATTCCTTTTAGGAGCAGCTATTGCAGCCGGCGTCTTTATCGGGTATTTCCTTTCCGGATCATCCCTTGGCGGACATGCTGGTTCGGCCGCACGCGGACTCGGGAAAAGCGATAAACTCAAAGATGTCCTCAACTACATTGTAGAGGAATATGTCGACACCATCAACAGCAAGCAACTCGAAGAAGATGCCATTGTCTCGCTGCTTCAACAACTTGATCCGCATTCCGCATATATTCCCGCAAAAGACTTGCAGGGGGTGAGTGAGCAACTCGAAGGTAATTTTGATGGCATCGGCGTGGAATTTAACATTCAGCGCGATACCATTATGGTCGTAGCGGCCATTACTGGCGGACCTTCCGAATCCCTTGGAATACAAAGTGGCGACCGAATCGTTCGGATTGAAGGAAAAAGCATTGCCGGCGTTGGTGTGAAAAACGAAGATGTAATCAAGCAACTTCGTGGAAAACGAGGCACCAAAGTAAAAGTGGGTATTTTCCGCCCAGGTGTTCGTAAAATCACCGATTACATCATCACCCGGGGTCAGATTCCAATCTATTCGGTTGATGCCAGTTACATGGTCTCACCAGAAATCGGATACATCAAAATCTCCCGGTTTGCCGCCACCACGTATGATGAATATCTGAAGGCGTTTAATAAGCTTAGCATGAACGGAATGAAAAAACTCATTCTCGATCTGCGCGACAATCCCGGCGGATACCTCAATGCGGCCGTTGACCTCTGCGACGAATTTCTTCCCAAGGGAAAAAAGATTGTGTACACCCAAGGAAAAGCCCGCAACCGGGAAGATTTTAATGCAACAGCAAAAGGAGGATTTGAAATTGGCGGGCTAGTGGTGCTCATTGATGAAGGTTCCGCATCTGCATCGGAAATTGTTTCCGGCGCCGTGCAGGACAACGACCGCGGTTGGGTCATCGGACGCCGCTCGTTCGGAAAAGGATTGGTTCAGGAGGAAGTTCGTTTTGATGATGGTTCTGCTATGCGTTTAACCATTGCGCGGTATTACACGCCCACCGGAAGAAGCATCCAGAAATCCTACAAAGATGGAACCGATGCCTATTATCACGAGTTGGGAGAACGCTATTCCCGCGGTGAAATGGCCAATCCGGATTCCATGAAACGCATGGACAGCATCTCCTTTAAAACACCATCCGGACGAATCGTATACGGCGGTGGTGGAATCATGCCCGATGTTTTCATTCCTATCGACACCGCCGGATATTCCGTTTATCTTTCCGAGATTGCAGCCAAAGGACTCATAAACCGGTTCTCATTCGAATACATCGACGCTCATCGTGCAGCATTGAAAAAAAACTATCATTCCGCAGAAGCCTTTGCACAAGGATTTACCGTCAGCAACCTGCTTCCTTCCTTTATCGCATTTGCGGATAAGAATGGTGTGAAAGTCGATCCTCGCGGTGTCGCGGTATCTTCAGAAATCATCCGCTCCCAAATTCAAGCACTCATGGGGCGCGCCCTCTATGGTAATGATGGCTTTTATACGATCATCAACAGTCGGGATAAAACCATCAAAAAAGCAATCGAATTGCTCAACTCGAATAAACTCGTCAGTTCCAGCGGAAAAGGCATATCTCCTGCGCTCTGATTTGAACTCATTATATGAAAAGAAACCTGCTCATTCTCCTCAGCCTGATTACGTTACAGGCCTCTGCACAAATGCAGACGGTCATCAAGTGGTCGTTCAGCCAGACGCGCACCAACGACAGTACGGAAGTACTCACCTTCACTGCCGACATGAGTGGCGGGCATCATCTGTATTCTCAGTTTACGCCCGAAGGAGGGCCGCTTCCAACCATCATTGAGATCAAGAAAAGCAAAGATTTTTCAATCATCGGGAAGACCAAAGAGCCGAAACCATTTACCGAACACGACGCATTGTTTGGTGTGGATGTGAGTTTGTTCAAAGAGACCACCGTTCGTTTCACACAGGAAATTCGTGTAAAAAGCAGTAAGGATTTTAAACTCACCGGGGAGATCAGCGGAATGACGTGCAACGATGAAGGGTGTATTCCTTTTGATCAGATGCCTTTTACATTCAGCATCAAAGGAAATTCCAAAGCACTCGTGAGCACTTCGGCCATCGATACAAGCGCTCAAATTCTTCCCCCAGCAAGCGATACATCCACAACAGCAGTCGCCGGAGGAACATCTGTTTCCGGTGCTGATGGCTGCAAAGATTACGTGATCGAAGGATTGGAAACCACCCAGCCCGAAACCGGATCAGAGAGTTACTGGTTCATCTTCCTCCTCGGATTTGGCGGTGGATTGGTAGCGCTGCTTACGCCTTGTGTGTTTCCCATGATTCCGCTAACGGTGAGCTTCTTTACCAAAAGTGCTCAGAGCCGACGCAAAGGCCTGATCATGGCCATCACTTACGGATTATCCATTGCAGCCATTTATACCTTGCTGGCGGTGCCCTTTATTGTTGCCAAAGTGCCACCCGATACACTCAATGAGATTGCAACCAGTGCAGTGTTAAACATCGTGTTTTTTGTCATTTTCGTGGTATTCTCCATTTCCTTTTTTGGGTATTTCGAGATTCAACTGCCGTCTTCTTTAGCCAACAAAGCCGACAACGCCTCCAACATGGGAGGTTTTATTGGTGTGTTTTTCATGGCCATCACCCTGGCATTGGTTTCTTTTAGCTGCACCGGCCCAATCCTCGGATCATTTCTTGCCGGAACGTTGGCAACCAATCCCGATCCGTACAATATTTTATTTGTCATGCTTGGATTTGGCTCCGCTCTCGGACTGCCATTTGCCCTTTTTGCAGCATTTCCTGCCTGGCTCAATTCCTTACCTAAAAGCGGCGGATGGCTCAATTCGGTCAAAGTCGTTCTTGGATTCCTTGAACTTGGAATGGCGCTGAAGTTTCTTTCCAATGCCGATCTGGTTGAACAATGGGGACTTCTCAAACGCGAACCATTTTTAGCAATCTGGGCCATATTGGCCATTGGGTTGGCCTTGTATCTACTTGGTTTAATTCGTTTCCCGCACGACAGCAAATTGAAAAAACGCGGTCCAATACGAATTGCCCTTGCGTCATTTTTCTTCGTCAGCGGAATCTATTTCATTACCGGTATTTTTGGTGCCGGCCTCGAACTCATCTCCGGTTTTCCGCCGCCTACGTTTTACAGCTATGCCGCCGAAGCAAAAGCTAAAAATGACGGTCCAGCTGCCGAAGGCGATAATCATTGCCCGCAAGGTGTTCCGTGTGAACACGATTTCGAAGTAGCCAAAGCCCGCGCAATCAAAGAAAACAAACCACTTCTGATCGATTTCACCGGCTGGGCCTGTGTCAATTGCCGCCGCATGGAAGAAGGCGTTTGGGTAGATCCGGAAGTGAAAAAAATCATGAGCGAAGAGTATGTGCTGGTTTCCCTGTACGTTGACGAAAAAGCGGAGCTTCCTGAATCCGAAAAATTCGTGAGCTGCAAAACAGGTAAACGTGTGCGCACCGTTGGCAATAAATGGAGCAACATGCAGGTGGTCAACTTCAACACGAATTCGCAACCACAGTACGTCGCCCTTTCTCCCACGGGTGAAAAATTAACCGAACCCGTTGGCTATACCAGCAAAGAAAATTACCTAAACTTCCTCAAAGCCGGATTAGCAAAAGCAAAAGCAACTGCTGCCAGATAATTGTTTTGGCGTGCCCCTGCGGGTCAGGCTTTGCAGGGCTTCGCTGCGCTCCGGCCCTTCGGGCGCCTCCTGCGTCGTCCCCTTCCAATCCTTCACGCAGAAATCATGGTAAATTCCCCATTTGAATTATGAAAAAAGGCAGTGGGAGTTTCCTCTTTTGGCTGATCATGCTCTTCTTTATAGGCTTGGGTGTTTTTTTGGCCAATTCCGATAGCTCAACTCCCCTTAAAAAGCATGGTAAAAGCACCTATGTTAAACCCAGCATAACCCGAAATGGCACCTTTCGAAAAGGGCATTACCGAAAATCATACAGCACCGATAAAAACGCATACAAACATCAGCAGCAATCCAAATCCTATTACCAGCGAAAAGGAAAATACCTGCGAAAAAAGAAGTCGGACTCTTAATAGTGTTCTATACTTTATTCACCCAATACCGAATCACCGGGAAAAGGGATTTCAATCTTTGCACTTCATCAATCACAACTAATTGCGTCGAATGACTTTCAAGAAGCGCGGTCGTTTGGTTTTCCAATGCAAAGTGGTCAGATGGATTTTCTAAATCGTAAAAGACCATTTCTTTCTCAACAGCCTCTGCATACATCCGAGATCTGGAGCATTTTCCACTTGTCTCGAACCCACCAGTGACAATCACTGGAAATTGCTGAGCCAGACGATTTAACTTCGT
>CALQRR010000131.1 GCA_943333015.1 Chitinophaga pinensis
AAAGATTCTTGAACGCGGAAAGAACTACGATGTCAATTTCGATATTTCCAACCACGAAGCCTTTTTTCTGGAAGGGGAAGACTCCCTATTCAGATTTTTATACACCCGCTTAATCATTTCTCCCGAAGCGCTCAATGCCAATCTCGTGGGCAATGCCATGGTAGGTTTTCAGGTGAATTTCGATGGCAAAGTACAGCAGGCCTATTCCATCAGCAATGTCGGTTTTGGCATCGATGAACAACTCATCTCCGAACTCAATAAACTCGAATTCGTTCCAGCATCGCAGGGCAGCATGCCGTACCGCTCCGAAATCGTTCTCGAAATTCCCATTAAAGCCGCATACCTGGCTGGCATGAAGAAATAAAAGATCCCATCAACACATTGTTTTTGGACGTGCCCCCAAAAAAAGGCTCCTTTCCTACCGGACAAGGAGCCTTTTTTATGCGGTCGCGCTTTCGCCCATAGTCCTCGTCCAGGCAAAGCCTGTCCTGCGGGCTATCTGGCTCTATCGCTCACGCAGCATGCCGGTTTGTCTAACCGCATGTATCACATGTGTCATCTACAATTGGCCGAATGTAAATCACCATTTACTTATTGACCAATCAAGGTCACAGTCCCTTTTTGCAGATCCGAATTCTCTTTGTGCTCCAATTTCGCAATAAAGAAATAGGTGCCATCGGGCAAAATATTTCCATTCATATCGGTACCATTCCACTCAAAAAACGGATTCACCGATTCATACACTTTCAAGCCCCAGCGGTTGTATATCACCACACTAAACACATCATACTGATACGTTTGCCCCGGTGTAAACACATCGTTTTTTCCATCTCCGTTGGGCGAAAATACGTTCGGCAATTCCAATGGTTGGTAACAAACCTGAACATTTACCTTAAAGGAATCGAGCATCGGACACAATTCATTGTTCTGAATAATCAGCACATAATACCAGCCGCTATCGCTTACTGTAATCAACTGCGACGTTTCACCCGTGCTCCACAAATAGGAAATACCCGTCGTATCAGAGCTCAACGTAATCGACTCGCCCTCGCACACTTCAAATACCTTTACCGAACCAGTATCGGGATATTGCACGAACACCGTTACCGTATCGGCCGATTCGCAGGCCAATGTGCCATAATTGGTAGCCCGAATCACATACGTGGTAGTCGAATCGGGCTGCACCGTTACTTCCCGCTCCTGCGAAAACAACACGCCCTCTTCGGTCCAGAAATATTTATAGTTATTGCCTTCAGCGGTGCTCAGCAGCACGTCTGTATAAACGCAAATGGTTGTGTCACTTATCACATCCACAGCTGGCGGTTGTCGAACCAAAATGTTTTTGGATGAATTCTGACTACCACAAATATTAACCGCTTCCATGGTGATGGTAGTCGTACCCGAAACAGGAAAGTAAATCTCTGCAGTATTGCTCAGGGAATCAACAATAAGCCCCGGATTTACATTCCACGAATAATAGGTGTTTTCATTCAACGGAACGGTGTACGAAACCGTATCTCCCAAACAGGCCTGAAAGGGCCCAATTACCGTCGCGCTTGGAGCACCTAGCACTTCTACCAAGGCATCATCTGAGCCTGGACCCACGCAGCCAAAATTGGTTTCAGTCACGCCAATGGTGTAGTTTCCAATGCCGTTAAATAAAATGCCATTGTACGGACCGCCTTCAAAGAAATTAGGATCATTATTCAAAGACCAGACATAACTCGATGAGAAATTATACGGACTCAATAAAAACCAAACCCCATCGCTCACACAAATGGTTGTATCGCCGTCAAATGGAACACTCAGAAAGGTATTGATATCAATCACTCCAATGGATAGGGGCGAAGGATTCGGTGCTCCAATGGTCAATCGAACGAGCGTACCTGAAAGGTCCCACGGCTGATCCGAATTGGTTCCAATAATCCGCATGTAATAATTACCCGGAATCAGCCCAACAGTAAAGAGGTTAGGCAATGCAGGAATGCTCAATTGAACCACGGTATCGTTTACTGCCACAACAGAACCCACCACACCGGTATTTATCACCCCGAAACTTTGGAAATCGAGCAATTGAATCTGGAATTCGTTGGGTGCTGTGTATGTTGCCGCAGGTGGATAAATGCCTACATCCACCGTTAGTATTGTATCGCCTCCATTGGTTGCATCAATGCAGAATTGCACGTCCACTTTATCATTTGTTTCAATATCGCATTCTCGAATACAAAACGGCCCGAAAACACTGCCAATCGTTGACGGACTGCTGGAAACAACGCGGATAAAGTAATTACATCCCGGCGGAATCGGCTGTTGCTGTGCGCGCACCAATCCGGGAACATTGCCTTTGGGAATCGTGCCTGGCGGATAGGTGGTATTGTCATTTATAAAACCCAACACATTAGGATTGGGTGGAAAAAGTCCGTTCGAATCAGACAGTTGAGCGATGTAGGTGTTGTTTAGAAAAACACCAAGTGAATAAAACGGGACATCAATCACACTACCCAGGCACAAAGTGTCGGTAGGATTCAACAAAACCGCCGGTTGTAAGGTGATAATCTGGTTGGGACAGTTAATCACTTCGATACAAATACTGGTATCGGAAATAATCACGGGCACAATGTCCACCCGCATCACCCGAATGCGGTAACAGGGATTAGGATTGAGGTTGCTGGGTGTGGGCAGTGAAAATAAAACCTGCAAAGAATTCTGATTACTCAACTGATAAATTCCAAGGGACGTATAATTGGAGAAATCGCTGAATTCATTGGAAAACTGCACTTCATAAAATCCGGTGCCACACAGCGGAACGGGATTATTGAAAAACAACAAAACACCATCTCCCCGGCACACCGGATTGGGTGAAATACTGTCTAATTCAAGCCGGATATTGTAAACATCGGGTGCATATTTCCCGACAATCCGAACACCATCAATCCCCATCGATCCAGTTGGCTGACCGCCCGTGCCATCGTTTGTCCAACGGAATCCAAAACGGAGGTTGTTGATATTGTCAAAACCCTCATCATAAAATTCTACATAATTCCACTTGTTCTGATTGTTAAAAACGGCATTCGGAACAGCGGTCCAAGGACCTGTATCAGCCTGATAATAGAGTTGAGCACTTGCTCCCGGATTTCCAACACAGGTGTAATAAAAGGCAATGCGCACACTGTCGAGCCCTAATGTGCAAAAGGCCGATGTCGAAGTAAAGCGGTCGGAGGCATCACTGGTGCTGAAGTTTGCATTCCCAATATTTTGTGTTGATGCAGCAACAGAATCTTGAATGTGGAGGTATTTACTGAATGGTGCGAAATTTATCAAGCCTCCAGTGGTGCTGTCCTGACTGATCGTATTAGGAAAAAGGGGACTTCCCGAGAATAGATTATTCACCGTCCATTTATTTTGACCGGAGTTGTTACCGACTTCTGCGGAGGAGTTCAGAATGAAAGAACCGGGCCCCGTTTCAAAATCTTCGGAATACACCAAGGTGTTCTGAGCGGCAATAGAACCGATTGAAAGCCATATCAATACTGCAAGACAGAAAATTTTAGCGAAAAGGTGTTTCATGCTTTTTTGTTTGATGCAGGGTAAGGATTCCAATGGGCATTCTGGTAAAAATAATAAAAAATCAACCCAAACATTCCCGAATACCAATGAAGATGCGACGGCGTACTTTTCTTACTAAATTTACGGAGCATGATACGCTGTTTTCGGTTATTTCTTTTACTCCTTTTGCTGGTTAATGCGCAACCAATTCTGGCTACTCACCTTATGGGAGGCGAGATAACATGGCAGTGTCAGGGAAATGGAAACTACATCTTCACCCTTAAACTCTACCGCGATTGCAACGGTGTGGCCGTGCAATTACCAGTCGGTTTGCGCGTTCACAACCACCCAAGTTTGGTTGGGATTCCAATGAATCTGATTAGTCAAACAGATATTTCTCCCCAATGCAATGGATCAGGGCCGACCATTTCATGTGCGGGGGGGGGAAATGGCGCTGTTGAAGAATTTGTTTTCCGTTCCAATGCCATCAATATGGGTGGAAATCCGCCACCGCAGGGATGGGTTTTTACCTACGATGGATGTTGTCGGAACGCAGCCATAAGCAACATGGTGATTAGTCCCAATGCAACTGGATTTACGCTGCGTGCGATCATGTATCCATACAACGGCACCAACACCTCGCCCTGTTTCGATTCTTCACCGGTTTTTACCCAACGTCCCGCCACGATCATCTGTTCCGGAAATGCATTTACCTACAACCACAACGCCTACGATCCCGATAAAGATTCGCTGGTATATTCCTTTGCTGCTCCGCTCGATTGGCTCGATGGTGCCGACTTCACATCAACATCACCTCCTGCACTTTTTTTTCAGCCTGCTTATTCCGTTAATTCGCCATTTCCAGGTCCAGGCCAAAACAACAGTACGCCTGCTACCATCGATAGTCAAACCGGTGAAATCTCCTTTCAATCCAACTACACCGGAAATTTCGTCACCGTGGTCAAGGTCAGTTCTTTCCGCTGCGGCCAGTTGATTGCGGAGATTTTTAGGGAGATTCAAGTCGTAATTCTTGCCTGCGGAACCAATACCGCTCCTACCGTTACCGCGCCGTTTAATGATCCGGGAACTGGGTTACAAACCTCTTTTACAACCACGGTCGAAGCTGGCGATCCGGTCAGTTTTACCATTACCGCAACAGACAATGAATTTCTCCCTATCGGGCTTGCGCAAACCATTCATGTAGAAGCTTCGGGTGGACAATTCGGGAATGGGTTTACAGATCCATTAAATGGATGTACTGATCCGCCTTGCGCAACGTTAAATCCAGCTCCACCGGTCATTCTGGCCAACAATCAAACGATCACGTTTAATTGGCAAACCACCTGCGATCACGTGGCCATTTTAAACGATTGTTACGTGCCTTCCAATGTGCATACGTTTATCCTCACCTTTCAAGACGATTACTGCCCAGCACCTTCGTATCACGTTGCCACCATTTCGGTTGTTGTTACCGCGCCGCCTGTTCTTGGGCCGCCATCATTGCGGTGTGTGGATGTACAAGCCAACGGAGATGTAATTCTGAATTGGATTCCGGTGAGTGACCCCACTGGTTTTTTTAACAGTTATCATCTTTTCAGTGGACCAAGCCCCAACGGACCATTTACAGTTGTCGATAGCATTTTCACGCTCGGGCAGTCTTCGTATACACATGTTGGCGCGAATGCAGATCTGCAATCGGTGTATTATTATATTCGAACACGATCGGGCTGCGGCGGTCAGGTTTTTTCAACACCAACCGATACCTTGCAGAGTATTTTTCTTGCTGTTACGGATGCCGGATCGGGACAAATTGAAATCGACTGGAATCCGCTTTCCTCGCCATTGCCAGTAACAACACAATTACCTTATCGAATTGACCGACAGATTCTGCCAGCTGCATTTTCGTTCTTTTCCAATACAACGACAACCGCTGCACTCGATTCCATGGAGGGCTGTTTACAAGACATCTTTTATACTGTTCAGATTTCTGATGCTTCCGGCTGTAGTTCACATTCAAACAGCGCAGGAGGACCTTTTAGCAATGATGAAGCACCGGAACCACCATTT
>CALQRR010000132.1 GCA_943333015.1 Chitinophaga pinensis
GGTTAAAAATAGCTGGGTAAGTTTGTTAGGTGGGCATGCAGCTTTTGGAACCAACGCAGAAGGCTGGGGCGGGTTCTACATGGGGTACCTTTCTTCACACAAAGGGAACTGGGCCATTCCGTTTTCTGTAGCTTACGACAAATATACCGTCGATCCGGGGCTTGTCATCAGAGCTGGATATCAGAAAATCAACCTCAATTATGTAAAAGTTGGAGTAGGGGCGATGAAGAAAATCGGAGAGGATTTTCATTTTCTGTTCAACGCTAATGTGCCTTTCGGGATTGAAGAACTTGAAAAAGAGAATTTGGATGCTGATGGAAATAAGATCTCGACAACGGTTTCTGATCGTTTGGTTTTTGGATTTGAGCCTTCTCAAAGTTTCTATTTCATCTCTAGATCTCGCGTTGGCTTCTTTCTGGGAGCTGGTATTTACGAACGTTTCCTAAGTTCTAAAATTTACAAGAACGATATAGGTTTCAAGATTGAAGCCGGATTGAAATTCTGACTCAGTTCCAATACGATTACTGTTGAGTATTCTCCGTCGGTTTGATGTATGAATTAGCAATGATGGCTGATAGCATAAATGCCATGCTGGCACCTACGACTACTATTCCAAGAAAATACAGGCATAAATGCGTTTCAGTATTGCTCAAAACAACTGCATTTGCTTGAGGGTCATTGGCTAAACGTAAGAAAACAGTATTGGGAGTTCCATTGGCTCTTTGCCATTCAATAAGCCGTTCAACCCATAAAGCATTGATTTTGTAATCATATGCAAACATAAAGACGGAGGAAATAACCGCGGTGAAAATCAACTGGTAGATACTCTCTTTCACACCGCGCCTCACTGAAAAACTACCCTTATAGTCTTTCCTTTTTTCATTCAGCCCGAGCCAGACACAGATTAGTATAATCAAATACGTTCCATATGCAGAGTATTGCTCGAGCCAGAATTTATCTGTGTGAAAACCCAATGCGAACTGGATAAGCGTCCAACCCATAAGCAAAAGACCTCCCCAAAGCCCATATTTAATTTCAGGTTTAATTTTCATAGTTTGCGTGTCATCTTGCCGACCTGCAAAAAGTAAATAAAAATTTAGAACGGACTGGTGCCTCAATGCATAAAACGTTCACAAACATTTAAGCCCTTTGCTCAAAATGATTTATTAATTTTGTCTTTAGCTCAAGTACTATGAAACATCTAACCCTGATTCTTCTGTTGATTATTACTGTATCAACAAGTGCTTTTGCACAACGCAGTAAAAAAGGATTTGAATTCACAGGTACTAAAACCCGTGTTTCTCTCATTGGAAAAAGTAAAATGTTTTCAGAAGGTGTAAAGCCACTGAACTTCACCATCTACTGGAATAAGAAAAAGAACCTCATCCAGGTAAATGCCGGCGAAAAAGAAAATTGGTACACCATTGCTTTATCTCAAGTTGATACCATTCATGGCAATGTTACACATATTGGCTACTTAGAGGGAACAACTAAAAATTCCGATGCCACAAGCCCTGATAAAAATCGCTGCGAAGTACGTTTTTTGATTGATAAAGTAAGCATCAAACGGGGCGAAGCTCGCATTGAAGAATACCTACTCGACGGTGCTACCATTTGGGATGATCGTTCGATTTCCTCAAATTAAACCTAGCTTATTTTCAACGCGATGTCGCGCAAATGTGTTTGTGTATCCGAATTCTTTTCAAGCTCAGCCGCGCCTGAAGTTGAGCCATCTTTTCTTAGTTCATCGTCGCATTGAATGGGTATAGGTTTAAAGATTATTTCCTCAACTATCCGGTTAATTTCAGATCGAATCGATCATCATAGCAGGATTCTTCATCTTCCTGCCTGATGAATACATGCATTGTAAATAGTTTAAATGAACAGCCCGGAACAAGCCAGGCCGTTCATTCTTGCTCAACCATCAAGCTGTTTTCTTTATGCCGCCTGTTTTAAGAATTTCATTCACAGAAATCTCTGTGATGTACTTCTTTTGTCCGTCTTTGTCCACATAGGAACGGTTCAGCAACTTGCCTTCCACGGCTACTTCTTGCCCTTTTTCCAGATACCGTTCAACAAAATCAGCGGTCTTGCCCCAGGCTATTAGGTTATGCCACTGGGTTTCATTGACAAGCTTTCCTTCGCTGTCTTTGTATTTGTCGGATGTTGCCAGCGATAATTTCGCCAGTTTTTTTCCACTAGGAAGTTCACGCACTTCCGGATTGCCACCGAGATTTCCAATCAGGCGGACTGAGTTTCTGAGATTGTTCATACACTATAAGATTAATGAAGATAAAAAATGGGTGCACCCGTTCGTTCCGGTTATCATATGACAGAGCAAACCTACGCTGAATGGATTTTATTAGTCGTATATTAAACGTTTATATACGTATATAAACGTTTAGAAACGAGTAATAAATTAAATAGCAAAATCAACTTGACTTTTTCAAAAGAGGGTGTTAATTTTGAGTCAATAATTAATCTTATCCTATATAAAATGTATACTAAAAGAAATTGTCACGAATGCGGCAATGCCCTAAACGGACGCAGCGACAAGCGATTCTGTTCTGATATTTGTCGGAACGTTTATCACAACCGGGAGCGCATTGCTCAAACAGAAACCATCCGGGAAGTCAACCTTATCTTATCCCGAAACCGACGAATCCTGATGCATTGCCTCGAAGGAAGATCTGCTAAAGTGCCATCTTCATATCTCAGTGCCCGAGGTTTTGACTTCAATTATTTCACTCATCAGATTTCTGATCCCACGGGTGAAGTCACCGTTTTTTGTTACGAACTCGGATATCAGAAATTGGGGAATGATAAAGTTTCGGTTCAACGGGATGCCGGTTTTATGCGCATGCTTGCATGAACGTTTTTTTTGTACTTTTGGCCACGCAATAATCGTTCATTGAAGTACACTTATCCAGAAAGACCGAGGGAATAGGCCCTGTGACGTCTTGGCAACCTCTTATAGAACGGTGCCAATTCCTAACCCCACTGGGGAGCAGATAAGCATGAACTTAACCGTTCAATTACTTCACGCTCCAAACTACTCCTGATTTCTGCTAAGTGTTCTTTGTACAAGAAGAAGTAGAAAAGGCATGTCAATACTACAGGAACAACTGAGTAAACGTATACTCGTACTCGATGGTGCTATGGGCACTATGATCCAACGTCACCAGCTCGAGGAAGAAGATTTTCGTAAAGGTTTTTTCGAGGATCATCCCCATCCACTCAAAGGAAACAACGATTTACTCGCTCTAACGCGTCCCGAAATCATTCAGGGAATTCATGAAGCTTATTTTGAAGCCGGTGCCGATATCGCCGAAACAAACACTTTCAGCGGAACCAGCGTCGCTCAGGCCGATTATCACCTCGAGCACATCGTTTACGACCTCAATCTGGCGGCGGCAATACTCGCCCGAAAGGCGGCCGATAAATACACGTCACTGCAACCAGATAAACCGCGTTTTGTTGCCGGGTCTATCGGTCCAACCAATCGAACAGCCAGTATCTCACCCGATGTGAACGATCCCGGATACCGCGCTATTACCTTTGACGAACTCGTGGAAGCTTACACCGAGCAAGTACGAGGACTCGTAGACGGTGGTGTAGATATCCTGCTCGTTGAAACGGTATTCGATACGCTCAACTGCAAGGCGGCTTTATTCGCCATTGATCAGTTTTGTGAAAAACAAGGAATCCGCATGCCTGTGATGGTTTCCGGGACCATCACCGATGCATCCGGCAGAACGCTCACCGGGCAAACTGCTGAAGCATTTTTATATTCGGTTTCACACATCGATCTGCTTTCTGTTGGCTTTAACTGTGCGCTCGGCGCGCGTCAGCTAAAGCCCTACATCGAAACACTGGCTAAAAATGCGCGTTTCCGCATTTCAGCGCATCCCAATGCCGGCTTGCCCAATGCTTTCGGTCAGTACGAAGAAACACCCGAACAAATGGGTGCACAAATCCGCGAATACCTCGAAAGTAATTTCATCAATATCATTGGTGGTTGCTGTGGTACAACGCCGGAGCATATTCGTGAAATCGCGCGTGTAGCGGCCGACTATAAACCTCACACCATTCCTGACATTGAACCTGTACCGTTTTACAGTGGTTTGGAACCAGTTACTATTCGAGAAGAAACCAATTTCGTCAACATTGGAGAACGTACCAATGTAACCGGTTCTAAGAAATTTGCCCGACTCATCATGGAAGGCAATTACGATGAAGCCCTCACCGTTGCCCTCAATCAGGTAGAAGGTGGTGCACAAATCCTCGATGTGAATATGGACGAAGGCATGCTCGATTCTGAAGCAGCCATGGTGAAGTTTCTCAACCTGATGGCTTCCGAACCCGACATTGCTCGACTGCCTTTCATGATCGATTCATCCAAATGGAGCGTTATCGAAGCTGGGTTGAAATGTGTTCAGGGGAAATCCATTGTCAATTCCATTTCTCTAAAAGAAGGGGAGGAGAACTTCCGTCATCAGGCCCGTTTGGTAAAACGGTATGGCGCTGCAGTGGTGGTGATGGCTTTTGATGAACAAGGACAAGCCGATTCTTACGAACGACGTATTGCCATTTGCCAGCGCGCATATGATATTTTGGTAAACGAAGTCGGACTTCCTGCGACGGATATCATCTTCGATCCCAACATCCTCACCGTTGCAACGGGTATCGAAGAACATAACAACTATGCTGTTGATTTTATCAAAGCAACCCGCTGGATAAAAAACAACCTGTCTGGCGCCCGTGTCAGTGGAGGTGTTTCCAATATTTCGTTTTCCTTCCGTGGAAACGATCACGTGCGCGAAGCCATGCACAGCGCATTTCTCTATCATGCCATCAAAGCCGGCCTCGACATGGGAATTGTCAATGCCGGTCAGTTGGAAGTGTATGAGGAAATTCCTAAAAACCTCCTCGAGCTGGTCGAAGATGTCCTTCTCAACCGCCGTCCTGATTCCACCGAACGGCTCGTTGAATATGCCGAGACCATCAAATCGAAAGGGAACGTGCAGGAGAAGGATCTCGAATGGCGTACCTGGCCGGTAAACAAGCGGTTGAGTCATGCGCTGATCAAAGGAATTGTGGAGTTTATTGATGAAGATACCGAAGAAGCACGTCAGGCATTTGCGCGTCCGCTGCAGGTCATCGAAGGACCGTTGATGGACGGAATGAATGTGGTGGGCGATCTTTTCGGAAGCGGAAAAATGTTTCTGCCTCAGGTGGTGAAAAGTGCCCGCGTAATGAAGAAATCGGTGGCGTATCTCTTGCCATTTATTGAAGCAGAGAAAAACGAGGGCGAATCCAACAGCAACGGTCGTATCCTTATGGCTACTGTAAAAGGCGACGTGCACGACATCGGTAAGAATATTGTCGGTGTTGTTTTGGGTTGCAACAATTACGAAGTAGTAGACATAGGCGTGATGGTTCCGTACCAGAGAATCCTTGATACTGCCCGTGAAATTGGAGCGGATATTATTGGTCTCAGTGGTCTTATCACGCCGTCGCTCGATGAAATGGTGACCGTTGCCCGCGAAATGGAAAAGCAAGGATTTACCATTCCGCTGCTCATTGGCGGGGCTACAACGTCTAAAAC
>CALQRR010000133.1 GCA_943333015.1 Chitinophaga pinensis
AACAGAAACTGGGGATGCCCATGGTGCTATTCAATAAAATGAAGCCGATTGGTATTTACATGATGTTGGCTACGGGCGAGATGCAAAAAACATCGATGGTGAGCGATTACTCAGGTGTGCCAATGGATTTATACGTGCAGCAAGAAGCCATAAAAAATAAAAAAGAAGTGTTGGCTTTGGAAAGTGTCAAAGACCAGGCAGAACTATTATTCAACAACACCCCACTCGATCGCCAGGTGGAAATGCTCATGGATTATGTGCGCAAAGGCGATCAAAGTAGTAGCACCGAAAACGACCGCATGAATGCCTGTTACAAAGCGCAGGATCTGAACTGTCTCGATTCGCTCATGCAATCCTCAGGATACAGTTCCATAGAATCGGATCTGTTACTGAAAGACCGTAACATCAAATGGATTCCACGCATCGAAGAAACCATTTCCCGTCAATCCTGTTTTATTGCTGTGGGGGCATTGCACCTCGCTGGCGAACATGGAATCGTTCATCTTTTGCGCAATCAGGGATACATTCTTAGCCCTATTCGTTCCCGGAAAGACATTCGTTAATCTTGTTTCTGTATAATTTGCAAAAGCGTATTACATTTGCAGCCTATTGAACGCATTCCGTATGAAAAACATCCAACCCAAATTCATCCTCGTTCTTTCCGCTATTGCCATCGCAGCCATCTTCCGGCTCCTGCCGCATTGGCCCAATTTCACCCCAATGGCAACCATCGCGTTGATGGGCGGAGCGCTCGTTGCCAACCGTTTTCTCGGTTTTATCATTCCCCTTATTGCGCTTTTCCTGAGCGATGTCCTCACTGTTACACTCATCAATTACCGTTGGATCAGCCTCGAAGAGTATTTCTCTTCGCCTGCAACAGCGCTGCTTTACCTGTGCTTTATCGGCATGACTGCCATTGGTTTTTGGATGCGTAACCGTCAAAGCTGGAGCAACCTCGCAGGGGCTTCTTTAGCCAGCGCCATCCTCTTTTTCATGGTCAGTAATTTCGGTGTTTGGATGTACAATCCACTGCCTAAAACGTTCAGCGGACTACTGGCCACCTACGAACTCGGCATTCCGTTTTTCTCATACAACTTGCTGGGTAATTTTTTATATACCTTCCTGTTCTTCGGAATTTTCCATTACCTGACCAGTTCTAATCCCAATCTGGCTCAAGAAAAAATTCGTTCCTAATACACGGACTCGTCCTTTAAATCCTGCTTCGGCGGGATTTTTTTTGACCTTTTCTCAATCCATTGCAGATTTTTTTGGGCGGTGCCCGAGCTTTCGCGGCGCGTACGGCTCATGCACATCCCTCGCGCTTCGGGCGCTCTGCTCTATCTCTACCGCTCCGTGCTGAACCTATCATGCGGGTAGCAACTACATTTTCGGGCATCCGTTTTCAAACGCCTAATTCTCACAATCGGACATCAGATCCTGCTCAGTATCCCTATTTTTATCGCATGAATACACCTGCTCCAACGCTGAGTTTTTGGGAAACATCTACCTGGCTTCGTCCCGATGTCATCATTGTTGGAGCCGGCATTGTTGGTCTTAGTGCAGCCATTCATCTCAAAGCACAACGTCCCGACAAGCGTATTCTCGTGCTCGAACGAGGTAGTTTACCCACAGGCGCCAGTACAAAAAATGCCGGATTTGCCTGCTTCGGTAGTCTGAGCGAAATAGCCGCCGACCTCGAAAGCCTCTCCGAAGAAGCAGTGCTTTCGCTCCTGCACATGCGCTGGGAAGGCTTGCAACTGTTACGCAAAACCCTCAGCGATGAGCAACTCGGGTACGAAGCCACTGGCAGTTACGAAGTCTTTACGGATCAACAAGAAGATCTCTATCAAAAAAGCATTCAGCTGCTCGATCGGTTCAACGCTCATCTCCATCAACTCACGGGCATTGCTTCCATCTTCAACAGCGCCGATGATCGTATTGAGGCTTTGGGCTTTGCCAATGTTCGCCACCTCATTCTCAACACCGCCGAAGGACAAATTAACACCGGCAGCATGATGAATGCCTTGTTGCAACTGGCCCGTTCGCAAAACATCACGGTACTGAACGGTGTTTCGGTCCAGGCATTTTCGGAGGATGAAGCAACTGTAAAAGTCCTTACCGATACGTTGGGTGAACTCCAATGCCAACAGGTACTTATCGCAACAAATGGCTTTGCAGCTCAACTGCTTCCCGAATTAGATGTCCAGCCCGGCCGCGCCCAAGTGCTCATTACCGATCCAATTCCCAACTTAAAATTCCAAGGTTGTTTTCACATGGACGAAGGCTATTTCTATTTCCGGAATGTGGGCAATCGCATCCTGTTCGGTGGTGGACGAAATCTCGATAAGGCTGGAGAAACAACGTATTCACACCAAACAACTTCCCGCATTCAGCAAGCGCTGGAAGAATATCTGCGCAACGTCATTATCCCCAACACACCGTTTACAGTTTCGCAGCGTTGGGCAGGAACACTCGGCTTGGGAGCAACACGACTTCCCATTGTGCGTCAAATACAGTCTCGGGTTTTCTGCGCCGTTCGCATGGGTGGAATGGGTGTTGCCATTGGCTCACTCATCGGAAAAGATGCAGCCGCACTGCTGCTCAGTCACGATCAATGAGCAACCACCAACTGCATGGAACGTTCTCCAGAATGGGTCTGAATCCGGATTAGGTAAAGTCCGTTGCTCCAATCCTCAGTGATCAGGTGAGTTTGCGCGGCATTCAACAGGGATGAAAAGATGAGCTGTCCAGCGGCAGAATACACCTGAATCTGCTCCATTTTCTCTCCGCAAGTCACACGAACATTGGTATTCGCAGGATTCGGAATCACCAGTAAAGGCTGACGTTTAACATCGTCCACGCCTACCCAGTTTACAGCATACGGAGCCGAAATAGAGGTGCAGCCGTATTGGTCGTAAATGCGCAAATTGTAGTTTCCATTGAGCAAAGGCTGCAGGAACATCGTATCCGAATTAGCAATCTCCAGTCCGTTTACATACCACTGATAGGACACCGCTTGGGGCGCCACCAATAGAAAATTGTTCTCCGAAATGGATGGTGCCGCTGGTGGATTTAAAACAGTAATCTGGCTGCTTGCTGTATTGGAACATCCCTGATCAGATACTCCGCTTGCTGAATATGTAGATGTGACCGAGGGCGATACAGTCACCACAGGAGAATCAGTCACCTGCAAACCTGGACCGGCATTCCAAAGATACGCTGCGCCACCACTTACTTCGAGCTGCACCTGCACACCTTGACAAATGGAGTCGGGCGTTGCTGTAATACTGATAGAAGGCAATGGTAATATTTCGATGAAGTCTGCTTGAATCAACGTATCACTGCCGGCCGAATTACTCACAATAAGCTGTACATCGTATGTTCCTGGAGTTGTCCAGTTGATAATCGGGGCAAATTGTCCCGATGAAGCTGGACTTCCACCTTCAAAGGTCCAGTTGTAAGTTGCAGGATTATTCAAACTGGTATTGCTAAAAAGCACTCCGGTATTTGAACATACCTGAATATTTCCATTGGCATTAAAACCTGCAACAGGAGCAAGGTTGGAACTGGTTCCACTGATATTAATGTTGTCGATGTAAATATTATTCCCAGTCGAATTATATCCTTCAAAACGAATTCTAACGCCCGTCATTCCTGCAAAAGGTGACAGATTAATACTTCCGCAGGAGGTTGCAGTCAGCCCTTCGCACCAGTCTTGGGTTGACTGCGGAATGAAATAATTCCCGGTAAAAAAGGAGGTAGCAAAACTATACGTTCCGTCTTCACCACGCGCCCACAGGCGGTTCCAAGTTTGTCCACAATCAGAAGAAATCGATACAATGAGCGAATCTGTGATACCCGGATTGCGCTCCTGATAAGCGTAATCGAAGGACAAACTGATGGCTGAATATCCTGTAAAATTGAACGTTGGAGAAAGGAGGAAATCTCTGTTCCCATTCACAAAATCAGAATAATAGGGCAAGCGTGCCGATTTACTTCCAGGTGATGTTCCGCTGGAACTGGCAATTTCCCATATAGAAGAACCTCCTGGATTTTCAATACTCCAGTTGTTCGTCGCGAAAGAGCCTGTCTCAAATGTTTCGGTAAAGGGCAATGGAATGCCTGTAGCGGAAATGACCTGAAACGAATGAGTAAGAATATTGTTAGCCATAAAAGCATCGGTCTGATTAGCGTTTATGGTGCTTAAAATGCTGATTTGCAACACATGATTGCCCGGAGGAGCGCTTACAGGAGCTATTGAAATATTAGCCGATAATCCGGGCAATATGGATCCGGTCCAATTCATCGTATGAACAAATCCATTGTTCAGTCTCCAGGTAAAGGTCATTTCTTCCAATGTATCCAAACCAGAATTGATGACCCGAACTATAGGTGTAAATGTTGTTTCACAGGTGCTATTTTCAGGAAAAATAACAGCACTCAGCCAGGCATTTATCTGAGCACTTCCAGCTGTGAGAAATGCCAATGCCTGTGATACGTTCAGTCTGCCTGAACCAAGTTGACCGATGTAATTGGGATTGAAAATATCGATGTTATCAGCAGATGTGATTAGGCAGGATTCCACTTCAATTGGGCTGAGCGTTGGATCTGCAGAAAGGACAAGAGCAGCAGCCGCAGAAACAAGCGGTGCAGAAAAAGAGGTTCCACTTTTAAGTGCGTTGCCGTTTGCGGGAGCTAAAGACCATAATTGGGAACCGGGGGCTGAAATATCAATCCAATTCCCATAACTCGAAAAGCTAGGTTTTACATCAATATTATTGGTTGCGCCAACGCTGATTACACCGGTATATCCCGCAGGATAATTAACAACCGGACTTCCATCATTTCCTGCTGCAGCAACTAAAACTACACCGGCATTGTATGCATCGGCAATCACAGCAAGTCCTGTTTGAGACGCGACGGTAGATCCCCAACTCATATTGATGACATCTGCTCCCTGATTTACAGCAAAGGCAACACCTTCGTATTCTGAAATTAAAATGTCTGGAGAGCTGTTGCTAGTAATTTTCACCGGTAGAATCTTCACGCCAAAGGCTAATCCGGCCATACCATCACCATTATTCGTATTGGCTCCAATCAAACCACCGATGTGTGTACCATGATCCCATGCGGATGTTGGAGGATTCACATCTATATCATTGTCGGCAATATCAAATCCTGAAAGTGCTGCTCCTTGTAATTCGGGATGATTAATTTGCATGGCATCATCCACAACAGCAACTTTTATTGACGATGCGCCTGTTTGAATATCCCATGCTTGTTGTGCACGTATTTTATATAGGTACCACTGTCCGCCGGTGGTTGTGGTATTCGGACCAAGATCGTTGGGAGTAAAAAAATGTCTGGAAATCGGAATCCGTTCGGCATATTCTACTTTATCAGAAGCCTCCAATGCGGTAATTAGTTTGATGGCAGCCGAATCATCCGCACACTGAATACGCATAATCCTGTTGGTGTGGGTTTTCGAAAACCAGAAAGCCGATTTCACCTGTGTTATTTGGCATGAGCTTTTATACGATTCAAAAAACTGCACGACTTCCCGAGATGGCAGCAATGATTCTGATGCAGGAA
>CALQRR010000134.1 GCA_943333015.1 Chitinophaga pinensis
TTGGAAAGCGTTTTCTGTTGAAGATTAAAAAATCTTGATTACTTCGTCATATTGACGATGCAGATGTTTTCTTGACCACCACCTAAAATCCGATACTGAATCGTTACGGTATTTCCGGCGATAGATCCGTTTCCGGATATATACTTACCTGATCCATCTGGATCTTGACGATCAATCACGAATGTAGTACGGTTGATTGTTGCACGAACGGGATTGACAAATGTGTTGGCAAAGTTGAAAATCAGAATGTCTGTTAGGTTATCATTTGCTGCTCGTACTTCGCTAAAGAACGTATTTCCACCGGTGAGGTTGCATAATTCCTGTGAGTCAAATAAACCTTTGAATTTCTGACGCTGGGTAATACAGGTCGAATTCTCAATCTCAGCCGATGGGTCGAAATTTTCTGCGGTAGGATCTGTACAGCCTTCACTCTTCTCGCATCCTGAAAACAGGACAGCGCAAGAAAAAATTAAGGAACCGACTATAAAGAAGTAACTAGACTTAACCATGTAAAAACCGACAAATACAAATGTAGAAAAAACTGTTTGAAGAAAACAGTATTATTTCCTTAAGAATAGCTAACGTAAAATTGGTGAAATAAGTTCGTTATTTCACCTTGTTAACAGCGACTCCACAGGTGTCCAGTACACCAGAATTGTCTTTGATGTAGTTCAGAACTATTTGATCTTCATAGTAAGACGCTGTACCGGAGATGCTAAATACTTCAAGATCATTTCCAATGGTTTGAGACGGAATAATCAGCAGGAGCTCATTTTGGCTATTCACAGACGCCCGAACGTTGCTTCCACTTTCAGGGAAATCGTTGATAATTACTTTGGTATATTCAGTACCATCGGGAACAATTGAAATGGTGATTAACGTGTCCGTTGATTCGGTACTGCAGAATTTTGTGCCGGCATAAGTGCCTAGAAATTTATCCCGTTTGAACTTACAAGTGCCATCATCTTCACTTGCATCCGAAGAATAATTGCGCGCTTCGCTGTTTGTACATCCTTTTACTTTGTCCTTTTTACAGGAGCTTGTCACAAAAATCAAAACTGTAAACGCAAGCAGAATTGTAGAAAGGTGTACTTTTTTCATGAAGCAATGTTGTTTGACAAATATGCTGATTTCCTGTTCCGAAAACAACCCTTTCACGGAAAGCTTATCAGCACCTGTTCTCTAAATCCCTTCGGAGATGAGAGAACAGGAATTGTGCGAATGATCTTAGTTGTACTATCATCTAACATCCAACGCGCTTGATTCAGCAATCGTTGCAAGGAATCCGCGTCGGCAGCTGGAGTCGTCATACCGGCAAACCAACCGTATTTTTTCTGCTGTGTATGATCATTGATTTTTGCGTCTAAATAAATGTCGGTATTACAAGGGCTCAACAATGTTAATTCTACCAATGATTCAGGACCTATTCCTGCACCTCGATTTATACAGCCCGTCTGAATCTCGAGTGCTGCATGGCGAAGTGAATATTCCGGGTGAAATGCAACGGTGGATATTATCAGTATTCCGGCAACCGTGATCACCGAAATTGAATACACATGAATTTTGGTTTGTGCAACTTGTAAAATCCAAGAAAACCAGATAGCTGCGGCCAATAGAAACGTTAAGCTAAACAGACTGAGGTATATGTTCCAACCTGTCATTGTATAAAGTTGTGAAGCACTCGCCCACATGGCTTTCGATATCCAGCATATAATTCCAATTCGCATGATTAGAAGCGAAGCGTCTTTACTCATTTTATGCGCAACGAAAATGGCCAGAAAAAACAGGGCTGTGTAGATTGCTATGAACCATGGAACAATCTCCATAAGCTCATTCAGATTACTGTTTTGTCCAGGAAAACAGATTGCAGAAAAGGACGTAAAGAAAGTCAAGCCACAAACCCAAGCCAGTATATACCGCATGCGTTCAGACGAAATGCTTGTATGATTTTCTACCAGTACGAGTGGGAGTAGAATGAGTAGAAGAATGAGGCGCCTGTCGGAGAAGTCAGATAGAAGTAAACCCAGCAGCAGCATTGCCAGCAGAGGGGCAATGCCTGTTTTACGCTCAGGCGATGTTCCCTGTCCAAAACGGATCAGCACACTGGCAATCAGCAGAATGCTAACAGGTGTTGTGATGAGTAATTTTTCGGGTAACCAGGCCAGTCGGAGTATCCAACCACGGGGATCGAGCAGTTGTGCGCTGGTGTAATAACTAGCGGAGAAGTACTTGACAAACGGATCAAATTCTGCGGTATGCGGGAGAAAATATACCCAATAGGAGCTCAGTAACAGCGTTGCAAATACTCCTGCAGCCAGGACGAGATTCCGAAGCAGAATGTGCCGGCTGAGAAACCAAAAATACACGGGAATGACGCAGTAAATAAAGGAGAGTTTTACGAGCATTCCCATGGCAAGTAGAACTCCGATCGTCATCCAGATTCTTCGGGAAGTTGCATAGGAAAGGAACACAACCACTAGCAGAATAAAAGAGAGTAGGGCTTCTAGGTGGCCAATTCTACTCATGGACCAGAACGCGGGCAAAACAGCAAGTAGTAATGCAGCCTGGTACCTTTTGCTCTGAGGAATTCCCGGGATATTTTTCCACAGGAGGAGCAAAATGCTCAGCACGGATGGTATCAATGCTATCAGCCGAAGGCTAAAAAAGCTCACACCAAAGCAGGAAAAGTTGATCTGATGAATGGCAGCCGTTAGCGGACCAACTGCCCAAGCGCGGGCATATGGTGCACCCGGCCAGTTTGCTCCAGCAACCATCAACCGGACATTTTCTGCCCACCACGCTTCATCGTGAATGTCATCGCTGCTCTTCCACCACGCAGGGTCTGATTCTGGAAACAGAAAACGACTAAATGCTAGAAGCAGGATTATGAGTAGAAGTAAATATTGTTTTTGCTTTTTAGGCATGATGGAAAATAAAAAAAGTCCTGATGCGAACACCAGGACTTTACACTAAAAATTTAAAAATCGAATTATTCTAAAATCAATTTAATGCTACCACGTCCTTTTTCAGTTGTAAACTGAACCAAGTAAATTCCTGAAGGAAGATCCTGACGGTTGATCTGATAGGTTGCTGTGTTCAAACCACTTTGCGAAAGAACTTCGCGACCTGTAATATCAAACATGCGAATTGCATTTAGCTGACCTGCGCCTGCTTTCGTGCGGATGGTTACATCACCTGTTGATGGATTTGGAAAAGCTGTGACCAATGTTGCAGCAGATGCTACATCAGAAATGCTTTCAGCATCAAAAAGTGCACATTCAGCAAGGTTTAACGCACATACCATACGTGGATTGATGTATGCCTGAATGGTATCGATGTATGTCAATGCCGTTGAACGACCAACTTCATTGCTGGTTGCCATGAATGGATTGCTTTGAGAAGCAGCTTGGTGCGCTGTTGCTCCACCACCGTTTGGTACCGCTGCAGTTGCTGTTGGCTGATTTGAATTCCAGAATTGCCAAGGACTGCCATGGTTATAGGCGAAGATTGGGTTTTCTGTAAGGATGAACGGAAGAAGCCCTTTTCCTGTTCCAACATTAATCGTTGAACCTGCAAATGCAATAGATTGTCCGTACTGCGCTTCTACAGCAGCAGTAATGGCATCATCGTAAATGCGTGTGGAGAATGAGTTGTTGTTTCCAAATGAATTTGCACGTTCGACGGTATATCCTGCACCTGCAGCCCAAGGAATTACAATACTCGGTGGAACAGTTGGTACGACAACGTCACCTAGGAAATACGGAGCATTTGGATCACGAACAGCTTGAACAGCAATAGAAGGAATCTGACCACGGTCAATCCAAGAAGAATCCCCAAGTGCACCACCAAGATTGATGACAAAATTGACAGCTGATGAGTATGTTGGATTATTCGCAACGTTACCGTTTACGTAAAGCAGATTTCCTGTTGTCAGCAAACCAGATAAATCCAATGGGATATTGTTGATACCATCAAAATTACCAACTCTGTTTGTATCTACTACAGATGTATCAGGATTTTGGGTGCGAAGGAATTTAGTTCCACCCAAGCCAGGAAGGCGACCGATTTTACCCGGAGCATCCAAGAACGCGTGGGCCATTGCAATGTATCCACCAGTACCTTCTCCAATTAGAGCAACACGGTTTGGATCAATTTTGTATGCATTGGCAGTAGCACGATCCGCGCGGAAATAACGAACGGCCGCTTTTGAATCCTGCTGCCCTTTGTATGCTGCGTTTAAGATTGTACCTGTACGAACAACCTGATCAGTAGAAGTTGGATTACAACCTAAACGGTATTCGATTACTGCACACACATATCCGCGACGTGCCAGTTGCTTGGCGATGTTGATCGCGGAACTGTCTTTACGTGATCCGTTAGGGGAACCGTTTACAACGGGTGGCAAAAAGTTACCTGTAGGAATGTAGATGATCAACGGACGCTCACTTGCTGTATCAGCGGCAATACTTGGGTAGTAAATGTCAGCACGAAGACCTACTGTATCAGGGAATCCTGTTCCTAAAACAGCTGGCAAAACGGAAATATTCCGGGCATATTCCTGATCCAGCGTAGATGTGATTTGTGCATCTGTAAATACCTCGGTGAGGTAACGCTGTGCATTTGCCTGAATGGAGAGACCCATCAGCGCAATACCAAGCGATAGTTTGTAAAGCTTATTCATGATTTTCGGGATTTAGTTTGAAAACGCTACAAAGTTGATGAAGATTTTGATTCGTGCAATAGGGGAACCTCTGACTTCTACTAATTAGGTAGATCTACAAGGACTGAGAAATAGGCCATTCGCCCAACTCGGGGTCCGCCATATACCATGGATACCTTGTTGTTTAGTAGATTTGAAGCGCCCAGTTTAAAGGTGCTTTTGATTTTAGGAACTTTCCAGGAGATTTGCGCATCCACCATATCATACGATGGAATGGATCCTGTAAACTGCGGTGCTCCCTCAAACTGGAATCCCTGAATCCATTTGTAATTGACGTTAAAGGAGAAATTATTCCCCTTAATAAAGGGTAGTTTGATCTCGCGTCCACTGATTCCTAAATTGAATTTGTTGAGTGGCGTGTTGAATGCCGTTATGATTTCATCGGTGCTGTCGGGACGACTCATCTTGTTGTAAGAGTAATTTCCAATGACACTGAATTTATCGGCAAAATAATAATTCAGCCCCAACGAAACTCCTTGGGTAAACACCTGATCATTAGTGTTACTCGACATCCGGTAAACCGCATTCACTTTCGGGAAAATTGGTGTCGGGAAATCGGCATCGATGCCAATCTTGAAGCCAATAAAGTCTGTATAAATACTGTAATAGTAACTCGCATCCACAAATAACCGCTTAAACAACGTAGATCGGTAACCCACCTCAAACGTCCGCACACGTTCTGGTTTTATTGGATCTACATTGAAATAGCGAAGTTTCGATTTATCGGCAAAGACCAGGTAATCGCGGAACGACTGAACGGTAATAATCGAATCGCGTCCTTCCAGATTGCCAATCAGAATCGCCCGCCCGACGTTATAATTCAAATACTGATCTTGCAAAGTAGGATTTCGGATGGCACTCGAAAAAA
>CALQRR010000135.1 GCA_943333015.1 Chitinophaga pinensis
CTTCCGGTTTCACGCAGTTGGATGGGAGATAATTGTCTGATAAAAGCACCTTTAACATCCCACAATTCTAAACCTACCTGATTGTCGCTATATGAAATGGATGCACGTGCAGTAAACACCCCCGTTGTTGGGTTTGGGAAAAGCACAAGCCTCCATGGAAAAGGAATTGGAACGCATCTACCCGAATGAACCGCATCGGGATTGACAGCTGATGGCATATGTACAACCTGAGCGGTATCTTTTACAAGGGTTGGGGGTTGGTTTACTGGCTTTTTTTCAATCCTACCTTTTTTATTGCGCGGTTCAATAGCGACCGACTGTGACAGCTTCATGTTTATAGCCAACAATTCGTCTGGTATCGTGGTTCGGATGCGGGCAGCTAAGGGCGCTCCTCCGTATCCCTTTCCGCGGACAATGGCTCCATCAAACAAACTCATATTTACAGGCAATGAATACCACATTTCACTCGTATAATAGAGGTTTCCACACGCATCATTGTGAATGTGAGAATGTGCATTGATTGAAATCATCGCCCGGCTCATTTTGTTCCAACGGTATTTTCCTTGCGCATCAAAACAGGCTACAATAACGCGCTCGTATGCATCCGGAATGGAATCTGTCCCTATTATTAACGGAGGCACTCCCCTGCTCCTTTGATTCCGAAAGGCTGCATAAATATTCCCATCCCAATCCTGACTTACAGCAGGAATATTTATCGCATTAAATGTTTGAACCCAACGTGGTTTTCCAGCCAAATCGAACGTTGCGATGTAGGCCTTTTTTGCTGAAGTGGTATCGATTTTCATCCCATACAGATTTTTCTGCAGGGTAATATTGCCACCAATGACAAGTTGATTATCGTTTACTGTAATCGAATGAATCAACGATTTCCCCTCTGAATATCGAATCCATTTCAATTTCCCTGCGGCTGATAATCGTGCCACATAAGATTCAAACGGCTGATTGTATTGGGTTACTTTATCAAGTAAAGGTGCGGTATGCGGCTTTAAGCCATCTGGCAAAACACCTTCACGAAAACTGCCTGCGATATATACATCACCGTCTGTTCCAACAGCAGAAAGCGATGCATCTTCAAAATAGGAACAACAACTTTTATCGAGGTATTTTAACTTGTACGTCCATTCCAGACGATGTTCTTTAGTTACTTTCTGTATGTAATTATGGGCAACATCTTTTGTTCCTCCACTGCCATTACTCACTTTTTCATGATCAACCTGTGTGATAATATATCCAGAATCTGGTGTTGAATTAAAACTGATCCAATCATCTTTTATCAAGCCCTTCACACCACAAAAACGTGTAAAATCACCTCGTGGATTCACTTCAACAAAAAAGTCATATTGTCCTACATCATTTTGTCCAGAATTGCCAGAACGATCAAACCCAACCGATTGGGTTGTCCCATCGTCCTGAATGACCGTCACATATTGTTGCATATACGATGTCCTGAAAGCGACAACCACCGTTCCATCTGCCAGCGATGTAACGCCCAATAATCTCCCATGATCGCACCATTGGCCACTTTTCAACAACCAATCAATCTCGCCTTGCGCATTATAACAGGTCACAAAAAACTGATCGCTATAGCGATCTATTGGAAATCCTTTTCCACTACCCGAAAAAATCTCCGGTTCATCGCTCATGATCTGATAACTCGGCTGCTGATATTGACCAGCCGCAATGAGCCGGCCGTCTGATGTAACACAACTGCTCGAATAGCCCGTCAGTAAATTACTTCCCGATGAGGCCCATTCGAAATGCTGCGCATACATTGGCGTGAGACAAACGAGAAAAAACAGAATCACACAGCGTATAATCATGGTGATAAATTTAGCGACATTTCAACACAACAATCTCGTTATAGAATCATTTTCGAGGCTTTCGATTTAATTAAATAATTTCGAAATCAGACCGATGTACTTTAAAATACGTCCCCCTATTGATCTTCACAAATCAACGTATCTTCGGGAATAAATCAGGAAGGATATGAAACAATTACACCTCACTATTTTCAGTATTCTCTTGTTCTGCACTTCCGTATTTTCTCAAGATTTTGTGTGGATTCAACCCGACACCAACCATACAGTAGCGACCAATAATACTTCTGAATTACCTGTTTTAGCCACCCAGGATGGCGGTCTACTGGATGTGCAACCTGAATCAGATTTACTTAGCTATGATCAATTTGCATTTGGAGCATGGAGGCTTGAAAAGCGAAATGCTCAGGGGATTCTTCAATGGCAGTATGTAATGAGCGATTCTGTTTCGGTGCGGGATTTGGCTGAAGATGACTCGGGGCGGGTATATGTGGGTGGTATATTTATGAATCGGTTTATTTCTGCGGGACATCTTCCAACACTTAATACCCAGCCATCTGATTATGGAATAAATATGTTTTTGTTGCGAATCAATGTGGACGGAAGTTTTGACTGGATTAGAAATTTAAGTTTAGGCCTGAGTGGTTTGGGGAATGAACGTTTGGATGCGCTAGCCATTGATGCGCAAAACCGCTGTTGGTATGGCTATAACACGTATCAACAGATTCGGATTCGAAGAATCAACGACCTAGGCAACGATGTGCAGAGTTATGTGTACGATGAAGGATTGCTGCTGGGTGATATGGAATTTGATGCTCAAGGAAACTTATTTGTTAGCGGAGCCGTCGGCATTGGTTCAATGACAGTGAACAACACCGTCTATACTGCTCCTCATACCTACAACCATTTTATCTCCAAGATTTCTTCAACTGGCATAAGTGAATGGGTCAACTTTTATGCAGATATCACATTTCAATATCCCGCACTGGATGTTGATAATGATGGCAATGTCTATTTTTCAGTAGCCCTATTTGAAGAAAGCTCATATGGCACAACAGTATTAATTCCGTCCTCTTTTGGTGGTGATTTTGCTCTTGTAAAATTGACTTCTTCCGGGACTGTTTTGTGGGCCAAAGACATCCCCGAACAATCAGGCTTTGGTGACTTCCTTCTCTTAAACCGAAAATCCTTGAGCATTGATAATGTCGGCCAGATATGGCTTGCAGGCACGTTCAGGGGTGATCTTGATTTTGGTACCGGTCTTTTTATGACTACTGGAAATATTCAAAACAATAATCCACTATTTCTCCGGTATGATACTGATGGAATACTTAACCGAGCCCTTCAAGGAGGTGGTAATTCCTTTGATTTAGCGAGTGGAATTTCAGTATCAGCTAACGGAGATCTCTATTTTTCAGCGCTTGTGAGAGATACCATTTCATTTGGAAGCCTTTCGGATACATTGCCTTCAGACTATTGTCCTCTCATCGGCAAATGGTCCGAGAATCCATTTGCAAGCATCTTTTCATCTGCCAATACAGATACTATAAAGCTCTTTCCAAATCCATCTACTGGTATTTTGAAAATAAACTCAATCCATACACCTGATCGTATTCGGATCATGGATCTTCAAGGCCGCTTCATCCGCGAAATGAGCGGAGATAATTCCTTCGATGTAAGTGATTTACCTGCAGCGATGTATCTTGTGCAGGTTTTCCAAAAGGAACAACTCACTGTTTCTCGATGGATTAAAAACCATTGATCACATAATCAAACAGCTCATTATGAAAATGATCGAAAATAGCATTGTCGTTCATTGCACCCCGGGGCGACTTTGGGATACTTTAACAAAACCGGAAGAAACAAAGAAATACATGTACGGTTGCGAAACGGTTTCTGATTGGCAAATAGGTAGTTCGCTCATTTGGCGTGGTGTATATGATGGAAAGCAAATGGATTTTGTCACGGGAACTATCACCCTATTAAAACCACCTTTTCAACTCGCCTATACGACGTTCGATCCGAATTCAACATTGGAAAATATTCCTGAGAATTATCTAACGGTCACATACACCTTGCAAGAAATCCCAGAAGGAGTTTTACTTACTGTTTCCCAAGGAGATTACGATGCTGTTGCAGAAGGCGAAAAACGGTATAATGAAGCTTGGAATAACGGAACGGGTTGGTCTCCAATTTTGGAAGAGATTAAAAAAGTAGCCGAAAAAAGATGATCATTTTGCACTGTTCGTGTGATTGACCAATGAAAAAACGATTACAACTGCATTTTCTCACACAGGTTCAAAACACAGTTCCAATTTCCCTGTTAGGTAATTGCGAGAAAAAATATTTTAACAGGAATTCTCCTGAATATTCACCTTTATGAAAATACGTTTATTGTTTCTGCTGTGCGGATGTCTGTTTCTATTATCCTGCTCTGGTAAACAGGAGCCACTCATACGCACGTCGCTACGACACTATTATGAACCTTACCGTGTAAATGGATTTTTGGCCTTGGAAGATCCATCCAGAGAAACCATTCTCGTTTCCGATCCAACCATTTTCAGAACAGCATTTACTCCAGCATCAACATTTAAAATCTGCCATTCACTCATAGCGCTCGAAACCGGTGTAATCAAAGATGAATCAACTGTTTTGAAATGGGATAGTGTAGATCGTGACAATCCCAACTGGAACAAAGATCAAAATCTGACCGAAGCGTTTCAGAATTCAACGGTATGGTATTACCAGGAAGTGGCGCGTCGCATCGGTGGAACACGAATGAAAACCTGGCTCGAGAAAGCCGATTATGGGAATGCGGATACAACAGGCGGAATAGACAAATTCTGGCTGAAAGGCGGATTGAGAATCAGCCCGGAACAACAACTTCAGTTTATACAAAAACTGCACAAAGATCAATTGCCTTTTTCCAAACGGTCGATGGATATTGTTAAAAAAATGATGGTTTCCAAAGATTCCGCAGGATTTGTTCTTCGAGGGAAAACGGGTTGGGGAAATCAGGAAACTATCCAAGTAGGCTGGTTTGTAGGATATGCCGAAACTGAGGATCGCGTTGTGTATTTTGCCAATTTGGTCCGCATGGCCGATTCCAGTAGTAATGATATGCTTTTTGATCAATCTCGCCGCGGTGTTGTTTCCAGCGCATTGAATGATTACTTTTCAGGAACACTCAAGTAAACACTTTTCTTGTTTTGTCTAATGGCAACCTGTCCTTCTTTCTGGTAGGATGATTGAACGCTTTTTAACATGCGCCTCCTCCTCCCCTTTTTGCTGTTTTGTTTTCACCTGAGCACGGCTCAACTTCAATGCAAAACCCGCCGGACATCCACGAAAGCAATCACGACATGCCTGCATGAAAACGGGAAATTGGCCTCCGAAGAAATCTGGGATCTGAACCATACACACGGTCAATTCGCTGGCTTTTCAAACTCCGGCGAAAAGCTGTTCACCTATTATCCACGTTCCGTTGGCGGACATGCATCCGTAATTGCCACATATCATCCAAATGGTCAGCTTTCTCAGGTGGAATTCCGTGGACAACCCGATGGAGGCATTCAGCGGGAACACGAAATCAGAGAATATGCACCCAATGGCAATTTGATTTCACTCCGTGATCTTTCCTATCCAACCAAACTCCAATGGCCGTTCAAACAGGAAATCACAACAGATACACCAGTTGTGAAACACACGACAAAACCTGCAGAATGTGGCGAAATA
>CALQRR010000136.1 GCA_943333015.1 Chitinophaga pinensis
CTAAAGCATCTTCCTTTCAACAACGACTCGAAGAAATGGCGAAAAGCAAAAGTGTTCAACCAAATAAAAAGTAAAAATTAACTTCTTGCAATTCGATCGACATTCTCGTGGCTTCCAAAAACCACGAGAATGTCGTTTTCGTTTATAGTCATATCACCGGAAGGATTGGCACTGATGTCACCTCCGCGTTTAACTGCCAAAACAGAAACACCCCAATCAATCCTGAGTTGCAAATCGGATAACTTTTTCCCAGACAAGGGTGATGCAGCTCGGATTTTAAAAGTCAAAATCTCCGTGTCCGATATTTCAAGGCGGTAATCCTGAAGACCTTGCTGCTCGTATCGAATGGTTCTCATCATGGAATAATTAAGACCACGGAGCCGCACAACAAAATCGTCAATTTCATTACGAGGTACGAAATACCTTGAAAGAACACGGGTGACAATTTCAACAGATGTTTCAAACTGAGCGCTAACAGCTTCGTTCACCCCTGACTCAAGAATTGCTGACATATCCAGAAGAGAGCCTGAGGTAGCAATGATGTGACAAGTAGTTGAGATTTTCCGAATTTCAGAAACTACAGATTTCACTTCCTCCGCTTGACCTAATGTAATTACCACAGCCCGCGCATGCTCTATACCAACGTGCTTAAGGATTGTAGGATTTGTTGCATTACCGAAAATGACATGCGCATTCTTTTTGTTGCGGGATGATAACACCACTTCTGGATCCGAATCAATAGCAACAAAGTTTATACTTGCCATTCTCAAAACTTTAGCAATATTTTTACCGGTATCATTGAAACCGATTAGCACTAAATGATCTTTAAGCTTTAAATCGCTCGAAGCTGGCAAAATGGAACTCTTGATTAATCTAGGAAAACGGGCTTTTAGTGCCTCACTCATGAGAAGATCATTGACCCATGCAGAAAGCCTGTCGGATTTTTGAATCATGCTTGGAGTCAATGCCATTGTAAAAATTGAGACGGCCAGAAATAGCTGGTAATTAGATGTGCCAATAACACCGAGTTCTTGACCTGAACCTGCAAGAATAAATGCAAATTCTCCCACTTGACTAACAAAAAGACCTGCAAGTAGGGCAACCCTTGCATTGTGCCCCGTCAGAAATATGGCACTCCCTGCAACAACTAATTTCAGAATGATTACACATGAAGCAACAATTAGAATTACAGGAATGTGATTCAAGAAATAGCCCATGTCGACCAGCAATCCGATGGAGATAAAAAAGAAGCTGGTAAATAGATCGCGAAAAGGAAGTATCGTTCCAAAGGCTTCATGACTATACTCTGATTCTGAAATAATTAATCCTGCAAGAAATGCCCCCAGCGATAACGACAATCCAAGCTGAGCAGTTAACCATGCTACAGAAAGACAGACCATTAAAATAGTGAGTAAAAACAACTCATTTGATTTACTCTTAGCAACAGCAAAAAGTAGCTTCGGCATAAGAAATCTTGACAATACGATAACTCCGGTTACTGTTAAAATTCCCTTTAAGATAATCCAAACAAACATCCAGTCAAAACCTGCTGAATCAGCTGATAAATATGGAGTTAATAACATAATTGGAACGACAGCTATATCCTGAAATATCAATATTGCCATTGTGCTTCTTCCTTGAGGACTTTGAAGCCTTCCGCGTTCCTGTAATATTTTCAAAACAATGGCCGTAGAGCTTAGAGAAAAAAGCAGTCCAATAAACAATGCCTCTTTGATTTTAAGATCAAAAAGGTAACCACAAACTGCAACAATAATTGTGGTTCCAAATAACTGTAATGAGCCTCCTAAAAATACCTGACGCCTGATCCGCATCAAATCTTTTAATGAAAATTCGATTCCAATAGAAAACAAAAGCAGAACGATTCCAATTTCTGCAAAAACATCAATGTTCGATTCGGCACTAACGAGGTTTAACAGATCAGGCCCCGCCAGTATTCCGGTAATAAGAAATCCTAGAACAGTTGGGATTTTAAAGGAGTTGCAAATGAGCAACACCATAATGGCTAGGACAAAAATAACTCCCAGATCGTATAATACAGGTGGTATGGCATTCAGAAGCAGCATACTGGCAATGATACCAAAAATCAGCTGTGAAGTGATTCAATTAAAAGAATGCTCTATCATTTTTATTGAAGTATGGCAGTCAAAGGCCGTCGCTTCAACTACCTTTGAATACTAAACAACAGTAGTGAATGAAAAAACAAATTATTCGATCTGAACAGGCACCGGCTCCGATTGGCCCTTATAGTCAGGCAGTAAAAGCAGGACATTTTTTATTTGTTAGCGGGCAAATTGCATTGCATCCTGTAACAGGAGAGTTGGTTATGAATAGCTTAGAGGCTGAAACAAGGCAAGTGATGGAAAATATCCGATCTGTTCTTGCGCAAGCTGCCGTATCGTTCGATGCAATTGTTAAAACAAGCATCTTTTTATCCGACATGAACCATTTCACTCAAGTGAATGAAATATACGCCAGTTACTTTAGTGGTGATTATCCTGCAAGGGAAACAGTTCAGGTTGCAGGTCTTCCAAAAAATGTAAATGTGGAAATTTCAGTCACTGCTTACCTTGGAGTTCATTGATATTTTCTGAATGAAGCAGACAAAATCCACCATTCGTATTGCAGGCTTTCTAGGAGGAACTGCAGTGATTGTTTTAGCACTTGCAGCCCATGCGCTTGAAAAGATTCTTCCAGAAAAATCTCTTCAATCTATAATTACAGCTGGCGAAATTCAGTTATTTCATGCTATCGCACTAGTAGCGCTGTCTGGGCTTATGAACGCAGATGCGATAAAATTAAAAAGGATTTCTGCTTACATGTTAGTTGGCGTGTGTATGTTTTCTTGTTCCATCTATCTACTCATATTTAGTGAAATGCTTGGTATGCTTTGGCTTAAAGCATTGTGGCCTGTCACTCCTATTGGAGGTATTTTGCTCATTATTTCCTGGTTCATGATTGCGGCCCTTGGCTTTCAGAAAGAAACATCTGCGGATAAATGAACAATGACTATTTAGAATACAAACGAAAGATGCATGCGATTTCGGATATGTCTGGAATTTCGTCGCTTTTACAATGGGACCAAGAAATTTTTCTTCCTGCAAAAGCAGGCGAATTAAGAGCCCGTCAAATGTCTTTGATATCCGGTATGATTCATGAGCAACTGACCAACCCTAACTTACTAGCCATCATAGACAGAGCATTAAAAAATGCGACAACCGATACTATTCAATCTAGAAATTTGAATACCAGCCGGAAAGACATTTTGCGCAAAAATAAATTGAATCGCACGCATGTTGAGAGATCGGCACTTATCATATCTCATTCATACGAAGCTTGGGAGAATGCTCGAAAAGAAAATAATTTCGATGTATTTGCACCGCATCTAGAAAAAATCATAGAACTGAAACGCTCTGAAGCGGATATGATCGGTTTTGAGGAGCATCCTTATGATGCCTTGTTGGATGAATACGAACCGGGAATGAAAACATCGAATCTGGAACGAATCTTCCGTCAACTCCGCACAGGCTTGAATGCATTATTGAATACGTTCCCATTGGTTCAAAAAGACGACCGGTTCATGTATCATTATTTCCCAAAAGAGGGGCAATGGGAATTGGGGCTTGACGTTTTGAGAGAAATGGGGTATGATTTTGAACGCGGCAGACAGGATTTATCAACACATCCTTTCACTATTACATTCAATGCGGATGATGTTCGAGTAACAACCCGTATTGATGAAAATAATTTTCATGAAATGCTCTGGAGTTGTATTCATGAGGGAGGGCATGCTTTATACGAGCAGGGACTATCAGCAGAGCATTCAGGTATTCCTCAATCAGAAGCGGCATCATTGAGTATTCATGAATCGCAATCGCGTTTATGGGAGAATCATGTAGGTAGAGGAATGTCCTTTTGGACAGGGTATTATCCTAAACTGCAAACCCGTTTTCCTTCTCAATTGAAGCATGTAAATGTGAATCAATTTTACGCAGCCATAAACAGGGTGGAGCCTTCATTAATTAGAACAAATGCAGATGAACTTACCTATCATATGCATGTCATTATTCGTTTTGAGCTGGAGAAACAATTGATTGACGGGAGCCTGAAGGTGCGTGACTTGCGGGAACAATGGAACGAGATGTACAAGAAATATCTGGGTATTGAAGTACCGGATGACATGCGTGGGGTTCTACAAGATGTTCATTGGTCCCATGGGAGTTTTGGTTATTTTCCAACCTATACGTTGGGCAGTTTATATGCCGCTCAATTTTTCAATCAGGCTCAAAAAGACATCCCAGAAATGGAAAAACATATTTCGACAGGAAATCTGGCGCCTTTATTGAGTTGGCTCAGAAAACATGTACATGCTCAGGGGCGTTTGTACACCTCGGAAGAATTGTGTGAACAGATAACCGGGGAAAAACTTAATGACACGTATTTCCTCAAGTATGCACAAACCAAATACACAGCACTGTATCTTTAAACCTATTAAAAGAAAATATGAAAAAGAACCTACTAGTAGTGTGTGTCATCGGACTGATCTGTTTTCAGTCATGCAAGCAAACAGAGAAAACTCCGGTTAAAAATACGGTCAAAGTAGAAACGCCAAAAGCTGAACAAACTATAGTCCTACAGGACAATAAACCCAATCTTGCAGCAGTGGTAGAACAGCAAAAATCCAATCAGGAGATCCGAGGAGATTCTGGCAATTTTAGTATGATTGTCTCATTTTACAGCATTGGTTCAGGCATTGATATCGCAGTAGCGAAAGAATTCGATTACCTCGTGAAAGACTTTCAGGAGCAATATGGAGATGAGTTTATTTCCGAAAAAGTTGGATGGGGAAGAGAAGGTGAAGTTGATTTCTGCATCCAGTTGGATAAATTAAAATCGACTGTTCGGGAATCTTTTAAAAATCGTGCGGATACGATACTTAAGAAAGCAATCCGTGTCCATGTAAGTGAAAATGCTCCTTGTTTGCACCGTCGCCGTTAATAAAAAAGCGATTTTCAGACTATATCTTCCTACTAAAATCTAAGGCTACAAGCGGATTTTGTTTTATTTTTGTGCATTCTCAAATGCAAATTCAAAAATCAAATCCGTTATGCAAGAAACCGGCATTAAGAGCACATCTGCTTCATTAGCAGACATTGGGCTTGGTCATGTTGCTGTTGCCCACTGGAACCTCTCCCCTGCTGAATTGGTTGAAGAAACCTTGATTAGTGGTGAAGGGACTCTCACTGACACTGGCGCCCTGGCAATCGACACAGGTGAATTTACTGGTCGCTCTCCCAAAGACAAATATGTTGTTTACGATGACAAAACCAAAGATGCAGTTTGGTGGGGGGATGTAAATCATCGGTTTGAATCAGCTGATTTCGATCGTTTGTACAACCGTGTATGTGCATATTTCAGCAATGCTGAAGTATATGTGAGAGACAGTTATGCTTGTGCAGATCCAGCATACCGCCTGAATGTTCGTGTTGTAACGGAACTTCCTTGGTCAAATCTATTTGCCAATAACCTGTTTCTTCGCCCAACAACGGAA
>CALQRR010000137.1 GCA_943333015.1 Chitinophaga pinensis
CATACCGGCGAATGGTATTGATATAGGATTCCACTTGAGCGAACCCACGCATTCGAACCGCAAAATGACCATGCCAGAAAAGGGACATTTTTTCGCGCAGCTGACCATCCGCTTTCCCCATCAACTTTAACCAATCAAGATTCAATTTCTTAACGTTTGCAGCTAAATCGTTGAGTAATTCCTGACGGTCTTCTTTGCTCATTTTTAGTAAAGTGCCCGTTGTTACACGGTCTTCGCCTTGCAGATACAATTCTTCAAACGTAGTGTTACTGCTAAAAATCCGCTCGCTTGCCGTCTCAAAGGCAAGGGCATGACTATCCCTTATGGAATATCCAAATCCCGCCCGGCGTAACAGGTGTGCTGTCTTTTGTGCTTCCGTCATTCGTGTTTTATTTTGTGTTCAGCGAGCGAAAGATACAAACCGTTTCATACAGCTTTATGTATCTTCGTTTCGTCTCAGAATGGACTTAATTTCACTATGAAGAACTTCAATAAAGCTGTTTTTATTTTCCTAGGAGCATTCCTTTTTCATTCAGCCTCTTATGCGCAAACCATTTCGGATACGCCACCTGTCGGATCCATTCGTACTGCTGCAGAATGGGAGGAAATACAAGCATTGGTTGTTACTTGGCGGGATTATAAATCGGTTTTAGCAGAGATTATCCGGTACGCTCAGGAAGAATGCCGTGTGATTGTTCACTGCACCAATGCAACCACTGCACTAAGCGAGCTCACGGGGACATACGGTGTGCCTGTGGGGCCCAATGTTACTTTCAAAGTACAGCCTTCAAACACGTTATGGATTCGTGATTATGGCGCCAATACAGCCTATATCAATGATGTGGATTCGTTGTTTTTGGTGGATTGGAAATACAACCGTCCGTCTCGCATTCAGGATGATACGATTCCACGTGGATATGCCCGTTTGCTCAATGTCAATCTGGTGCAAACCACCGCTTCTCCCAACCTGCTGATTCATACTGGCGGTAATTTTATGAGTGATGGACTTGGGACTGCTTTTTCATCCAACTTAGTGCTGGACGAGAATCCCAGCCAAACCGAAACGCAAATCAATACTATCATGCTCAACTACCTGGGCATTGATCGTTACATTAAAATGGAAACGCTTCCATACGATGGTATTCACCACATCGACATGCACATGAAACTGCTCGATGAGGAAACCTTATTGATCGGTCAATACCCGTCAGGCGTTTCGGACGGTCCACAGATAGAAGCCAACATGTTGTATGTGATCGACAATTTCAACTCTGTTTTTGATACTCCTTACAAGATCATCCGGATTGTTCAACCACCCGATGATCAGAATAAATACCCGAGTCAGAATGGCGATTACCTGACATACAGCAATGCCGTTTTTGTAAATAAAACGGTGCTGTTACCGCTGTATGAAGAGCGTTACGATACGACTGCCCTGCGCATTTGGCGGGAAAGTTTGCCGGGCTATCGGGTAGTTGGTATCAATTGCGACAGTATCATTCCCGCCAGCGGTGCTATTCACTGCATTACACAATCGGTAGGGGTGAACGATCCGCTGCTTATTACCCATCAGGCCTTACACGATACATACGATACACAAAACAATTACACGGTAACTGCGGCGATCCAACATCGCAGTGGCATTGCGCAGGCTAAACTGTTTTACACAGTCGATACATCACTGGCTTTTACCGAAGTTCCCATGGTTCTATTGAACAGTGCGCTCAATCAATGGTCGGCAGCAATTCCAGCTCAGGCAGCTGGTCCACCGGTGTTTTATTTTATTCAGGCGACCTCTGAGAGTGGAAAATCCATGGTGCGTCCCATTGCGGCACCTGATGGCTGGTGGAAATTCAATGTGTTGGATTCCGGATCGGTCATCACGTTTCAAAACGAGGTACTTGATCGGTTGTTTCAGGTGGGAGCATTTCCGAATCCTTCTAAAGGCATTACATGCATTCCGGTCAATTCCGATATTCCATTAAAATTAGAACTTTCTGTACTTGATGTCACCGGACGGGTGGTGGAAGTAATTGGCTCAGGATCTATGACAGCAGGGGAGAAGCGCTATTATATCCATACCGAAACTTGGGCGCCTGGGATGTATTTTATCCGGGCGCAAACGCCTTTTGGAAGCCTGATTCAGAAGCTCGTTGTGCGGTAATCTGGACGATCCATAACAGCAATCTGAATTGGGCAGAATCATAAACGACTACCAAGTTGCTATAAACTTCAACGAACGTTTATTTTACTGTTGTTTAATCGGAATGAATCATTACTTTTGCCGTCCAATTTTTAAACATTGTGCCCATGCTAAAACAGTATGAAACCGTTTTCATTATGACTCCCGTTTTGTCTGATGATCAGATGAAGGAAGCGGTCGGCAAGTTTAAAGCCATGCTTGCAGATAATGGCGCAAACCTAGTTCACGAAGAGAACTGGGGATTGCGCAAACTGGCTTACCCTATTCAAAAGAAGACAACTGGCTTCTATTATCTAATCGAATATCAGGCGCCTGGCGATCTGGTGGCGAAACTCGAGGTAGCATTCAAGCGCGATGAGCGCATGTTGCGATTCTTGACCGTGTCACTCGATAAAAATGCGCTTGCATACAACGAGAAGAAACGCACCAAAGGATTCGCGAAATCCGCAGTTAAAGCAGAAGCCTAACCTCTAAAAAAACTTTTGAACGATGGCAAGTCCACAATCAGAAATCCGCTATCTGACCCCGCCAACGGTGGAGGTGAAGAAGAAAAAGTACTGCCGCTTTAAGAAAAGTGGTATCAAGTACATCGATTACAAAGACGCAGACTTTCTTTTGAAGTTCGTGAATGAGCAAGGAAAAATTCTTCCACGCCGTATCACAGGTACTTCATTGAAGTATCAGCGTAAAGTTTCCCAGGCGATCAAGCGTGCACGTCACCTTTCCCTGATGCCGTATGTAGCTGACATGTTGAAATAAGGAGGAATCATGGAAATCATTCTCACACAAGACGTAAATAACCTTGGTCACAAGGACGAGATCGTGAAGGTAAAAAACGGTTATGGCCGTAACTACCTGATTCCTCAAGGAATGGGGCAGCTTGCTACCGAAAGTAACCGTAAAGTTCTGGCAGAAACACTTCGTCAGCGCGCGCACAAAGAGGAGAAAATCCGCTCTGAAGCGACTGCAATGGCGGAGAAATTGGCTGGAGCTAAAATCGAAGTAGGTGCTAAAGTTGGTGAATCCGGTAAAATCTTTGGTTCTGTAAATGCATTGCAAATTGCTGAAGCATTGAAGAAACTTGGAATGGAAATCGACCGCAAGCAAATCACGATCGACAGCGAGTCAATCAAACAACTCGGTACATATTCTGCGGGTGTTAAGCTTTACAAAGACATCAAAGCAACCGTTGAATTCGAAGTTGTAGCTGAATAAGCTCCGATACACACATTCAGAAGCCCTGTCGATTTATATCGTCAGGGTTTTTTTGTTTTTAACCGCATATTTTAGGCGATTTTATCCTCGTAATGGGTATTAATGCAATCATGAATGACAGCAAACGCTTCTCTTTTGATAGACGATAATAAAAAATAGGGAGTGATTTTATGCTGCCTTAGGAATACACCAACTCAATTTTGAAGAAGATTCGGAGGGGAGAATACTTTTTACGTGAGTGATTTTGTGAAAATTTGCTTACTCGCAACTTCTGCCTTTAATGGCTCCTTTCTGGTAGTTCTGTTCTTCTTCAGCCAGTTCACGTTCGGTGTCAGAACCTATCTTCTTATCCTTGTATTGCTCCAAATCCGGCTGGCCTGCATTGACCCATGCGGTAAACCACAAACTGCCAACGGTGATGATTGCCTGACGCATGCGCCTTTCCACCATGCCGTTGAGTAATTTGTTGTATTCTGTGGAATAATCTTCACTATACACCTTCATCATCGAAGCTCCCCGGTTTTCGAAACTGTATTTCCGGTCGGAAGGAAAACGGTCATTCAGTTCTGCTTCAAATGCCAGCACCGAATCCTTGGCTGCAAAACTCTCACCGACGATCTGCCAGGCCAACTCCAAGGGATTTTCAACATATCGGGCTTTGCCCACAAAAAAGTCATAATCCTCATTGAATAATTCCGGCAATCGCGATTCCCAGAAACCGTGAATACCTTTCTGATTGGTGAGCTGTCCGTTATAATTGCGCGTGGTATGCAACGGAACATGCGCATCGCCAATATAATGCCCTAAATCGGCCGAGGTGCGTAAAATACGGTCATAATCGTTTGTTCTGAATGCGGCACTTAAGCGTTTTACCATCACATCAATATGCCATGGAACAATGCCGTGGGCGCGTAAAGTGTCTTCGGTATATTTTGCACAGGCTGCTTCCCAGTTATGCGGCATCGAATCGAGTGGAGATGCACCGTATCGATCCAAATCGATAAAATGGCGGGCTGCTTCGTCTTTCACCGCATAGCGACGTTTATCCGGATCAACGGCGTGCTCTGTGATGAATTCGATGTTCCGTTTGTAAAAGCCAAACAATTCCGGCGGTAACGTAAAAACAGCTACCCTGTTGATCTCTTTGTGCGCAAAAAAGCCCCAACTGTTGGCAGCAGGAATGAAATACACCAAAGGCAATAGCGCGAGCAGCAGCAGGAGAGAAATACGTTTGATCATTTCTCAAAGATAGCAGTTCGATGCGGCAAACGCAACGCCCGTTTTATGTGTTACATAAACTTAATGGTTGACCAAACGCGCCAACGAAATGATACCGCCATCATGAAATACGGGAATTGTATCCATGGTATTAAATGTGAGGCAGTAACGGATATCCTCTTCCAACTTCAGATTTTTCAGTCGACTGCGGTGCGAGGAATTTTCTAGGAAGCCGTACAAATCTTTTTCCGCACGCTCAAACAGATAACCGGCAGTAATGGTCGAATCGCACAGTGTGGTAAAGGATTCTTCTTCCAATAACAGACCTGCCAATGCTCCTGCAAAAAGCGAGTCTTCCATATTGAATTTATTCTTCCAACCTGCACACAAAATAATTACATCGCGTCCCTGCGGCTTAATCCATTCGGCCAAAGCTGAAATATTCAGGAAAGAACCGATGGCAATGACAGAGGCATCTTTCGCTGCTTCAATGGCTTGAGTCCCGTTGGTCGTAGAGATCACAATGGTTTTTCCCTTTACCGCTGGATCCATGTAATGGAACGGGGAGTTCCCAAAGTCAAAACCTTCCTGCATAATCGCATTCCGCTCCGCCGCAACTAAATACCCTTGCTGCTTGTACCGATGTGCTTCATCAAGTCCAGCAACAGGAATCATGCATTCCACACCTTGGTCAAGCGCTGTACAAATAGCCGATGTCGCTCTGAAAATATCTACAACAACAACAATCGCTTCCTGATCCGCAAACAAGGGATAAAGAGCAGGTGAGAAGCACGTTTGTACAGTATTGGCCAAGGGTGGTGAGATTAATTTTTACTGATTTGTTAGAAATGGCATTTTCACAACCTGTGCTTTGAGCAACTTCTCTCGTACACGGATAAAAATTGTCGCACCAACGGCCGATAAAGC
>CALQRR010000138.1 GCA_943333015.1 Chitinophaga pinensis
ATCCAAAGGCGATCCTGTTGTATACGTTTGGGAATGAGCATCAGCGCGACACAAAACAATAGGATCAGATTCAATTCATTGGTTCCGCAAATGACAAATGGAAGAAACGCGAATAGGAATTGCTTCAAGAGATTATTTTTCAATCCACGATCCAAAGCAAGAAGTATCCAACCTGCAATACCAATGAGCCCAGGTAAATACACCCAACTTCCTGTAAACCAAAAAAGGAGTTCAACGGGACGAGGCAAATAGCACATCCAGAAAATCAAAAGGGCAGCAAAAACGGGAATGCTGCTTGTCTGAATTGTGAACGCCCGCCGAAAAATTAAGGAGATTAAAAACGTGAAGAGCACAAACAACAGGAGCTGAATGCTCGCAAGAATCGCCATGCCTGCTTGTTCGTTCCAATGAAGCGGATTGAACAGAAATACAAGCACATAGGAGGTAAATCGGCCACCCCAATACATGTAATATGTATTCACTGCATCTAGGAATCCATGCTGCTCTAGAAACAGGAAGTCATGATAGTCATCCGATGCCGGCCAACAATGCCATCCCAGCCAAAAGAAGGGCAGCAAAACACCGATTGCGGCAAGAAGCCAGGCGCTATTTCTCAGAATCCTCAGGTTCATTTCAAAACAAAGAACGCAAATCAACCCATGGGTTTTGTCTTTCAGAACAATTCATCAATAGTGATCCTCGGAATGATTGCATGATGTATTTTCACCAGATCGAAACTTCCATGTCGTCCACCCCTCCCAGTCTGCGCCTTTCTGAGTTTACTGCATTGATTCGTCAAACGCTGGAGGAACGCTTTGGTGGACAAACATTTTGGGTGATCGCTGAGATTTCCAATTTGAATCATTATTCCCGCACACATACGTTTTACTTTCATCTGGTAGAGAAGGAGGAAGGATCGGGACAAATGAAAGCAGAGGTTTCGGCGGTTGCTTTCGGACAAGCGGCATATGAGGTGGAGGGATTTGAACAGCAAACCGGACAACAGTTCCGCAATGGCATTCAGGTACTGATAAATGTTTCGGTTAATTATCATCCGGTGCATGGGCTCAAAGTGTCGATGAATAAAATCGATGCGAGTTTTACCATTGGTCAGCTGCAGCAGCAGCGGGAAGCTACATTAGCCCGTTTGCTGGCCGAAAATCCGGATGCTGTCACATTTGCAAACGGACGTTTTTACACCCGCAATCAAGAGTTGAAATTGCCTACGGTGATTCAACGGATCGCGTTAATCTCCTCCGAAAGTAGTGCTGGACTTCAGGATTTCAGACATACACTCGACGAAAACGCATTCGGCTATCGGTTCGAAGTGCAGTTATTTCATACGCTTGTTCAAGGCGATGAACAGGGCAAGCAACTAGTTGACAGATTGATCCAGGTTTTTCGTTCTGTCAAACCATTTGATCTCGTAGTGATTGTTCGTGGCGGCGGTGCTCAAACCGATTTTCTCATGTTTGATTCGTATCCCTTGGCAAAAGCAGTTGCCCGTTTCCCCATTCCCATCCTAACTGGACTTGGTCATTTGAAGGATATTTCTGTATGCGATCTCATGGCACATACGGCTTTGAAAACTCCAACCAAAGCAGCTGAATTTATTTTAGCTCATAATCGTTCGTTTGAAGAAGGGCTGCTACAACTCCGACAGCAAATTATCATCCGGACTCAACAATTGCTTTTAACTGAAAAGGAACGCATCGCCCGACAAAGTGCTCAAATTCAACATGGAACAAGGTCGCTCATCGGTGGGCAGTCGGAACTGATTAATGGATTTAGGCAACGTGTTGTGGCTCAAAGTACGGGATTGCTCTACCAGCATTCCCGTATGTTAAATCAGCTTTCCCGTCAGATAAGTACCAAGCCTGCGGTCATGGTTGGGAATGCCCGGCACGATCTTGACCGGATGCAAGAGGAATTTGGTTTTCTGGTGCAACGGTATCTCAAAAACCACAGTGGGTATGTGAATCATTTTCAAACGGTTTTCAAACTGTTAAGTCCTGCGAATACGTTAAAGCGTGGATTTGCAATCGTCCTGAAAGACGGAAAAATCCAGGCAGATGCCGGTCAGATAAAAAAAGGCGATGCGATTCAGGTATATTTGGCTGGATCGGAGTTGGATGTTTCGGTCAATAAAAAACTAAAAAGTAATGGCAACCGATTTGACGTATGAAAAGGCCTATGCCGAGCTGAAGGAAATTGCATCAGCCATTGAAAGCGAAACAGTCACCGTAGATATTCTGGCAGAAAAAGTAAAACGTGCGTCAGAACTTATCGAGTTTTGTCAACAAAGACTGAGGTCAACAGAAAAAGAGATCAATCAGATTATCAAAAAAATGGAGGTGAAAGAAGAGTGAGAATATAAAGTCTAGGTTAAAACTGTATGAACTTCCAATAGAATCATTAACTTAGCACAGCAATGATTACGGCATTCATAAACCGCAGGCTTTTTTTGATCCCATTTTTACTTGTTTCGTTTTTTGCGTTAACAAGTAGTCTGCATGCTCAATATTGTATTCCACAATATCAATATGATTGTCAGATGTCTTCCCCTACTACGGCAGATTACATCAACAATTTTTCCACAAGCAATGGGGTGACGAACATCACCAACAACAACACGGCTTGTAACATGCAGCCGAACAACTTTATCTATTATCCTGGTTTAACAGTCACAGCAACCCAAGGATGTTCTTTCAATGTGTCGATGCAATGTGGATCTACCTTTGCACAGGGTTTTGGTGTTTGGATAGATTGGAATCAGGATCTGGATTACAACGATGCAGGTGAATTTGTATACAATTCTGGTTCTTCTGGTTTTAATGTTTTTACTGGAACGGTTCAGGTTCCTGCATCCGCATTGATAGGTACAACCCGGATGAGAGTCCGGAGTACGTTTGCGACTGTGCCATCAAATCCTTGTTCTCTTCAAGGCGGTTTTCAAGTAGGTGAAGTAGAGGAATACAATGTAAATGTTGTTTCCAATACCGCTTCTGTCGTTCAGGTGAGCAATCAAACAATTTGTGCTGGTACATCTACAACGATTACAGCCACTGCACAAGGGATAATCCGCTGGTACCTCAATGCAACCAGTACCGCACAAATATCGATGGGGGCAACTTTTACAACCCCTGTTCTAAATGCCACAACAACGTACTATGTTCAGGCGACTTTCGGGCCTTGCACAACGCCACGGGTTCCTGTTACAATCACAGTCATTCCTCCTTTTTCTCTGACAGTAGCAGCTTCACAGAATCCTGTTTGCGCAGGAACACCTTTTACATTAACGGCTACGGGAGGAACAAACCTTACGTATTCCTGGTCACCAGCTACTTCGTTTACAAATGCAACGGTTAATCCTGCAACGGCAACGATCGCTTCCAACACAACATTTACAGTCACCGGTACTAGCGGGGGAGGTTGTTCCGGAACGGGTACAATCACCATAAATGCGCTGCCGGCTGCATCACTGAACATTTCCAGCACTGTTGCCACGATGTGTCCGGGGGAATCCTCCACATTATCGGTCACTGGTGGATCAACGTATAACTGGTCTCCAGCTACCACACTGTCGGCTGCAACAGGTAGTTCGGTCGTTGCCACGCCATCAGCAACAACAACCTATATTGTAACTTCTCCAAGCAGTGCCGCTGCTTGTGCTGCAACAGCCAAGTACACTATTACCGTTAATCCCCTTCCGGTAATCTATGCAGGTACGGATGCTACTTATTGTGTCGGAAATCAAACAACACTCTCCGCAACAGGCGCAACATCGCTGAGTTGGAGTCCTGCTACCGGACTTTCTTCCACATCCATTAGCAATCCAATAGCCTCTCCTGTTAATACTACCACCTATACAGTAACAGGAACTTCTCCCGACGGGTGTACGGCTTCCGATCAGGTGATTGTTAGTGTAAATTCACTTCCAATTGCTAATCCAGGAGCGGGCGCTGCCAATTGCTCTGGTTCAGGAGCAACCCTCAATGGTTCTGGAGGGATTCTTTATCAATGGTCGCCTGCAATCGGCTTGTCTGATGCAACATCATCAGGTCCTATAGCTACACCTGCCTCCACAACCAACTACACACTCGTTGTGACCGATATCAATGGATGCATTTCACCCCCTTCGGCACCAATAACAGTTACTGTTTTCACTCAACCTGCCGCTCCGGTAGTCTCACCAGCGGGACCTAATGCGATCTGTTTCGGACAGAATATTGTTTTAACATCCACACCGGGCGCAAGTTATTTATGGAGTAATGGAGCCACTACTCAAAGTATTACCATCACACAATCCGGTAGTTTCAATGTGCGAATTGTTGATGCCAATGGATGTGTTTCTCCCCCATCTCTATTTGTAGATGTAATTGTTAATCCAACTCCTGTCGCGCCAATCATTTCGGCAGTGGGCGCCACAAATTTTTGTCAGGGAGGATCGGCTACTTTGCAAACAAATCAAGCCAGTGGCATTTTGTGGAACAATGGCTCTACAACTAGTCAGATAACTATCAATACAACTGGGCAATATACCGCTACTTATACTGATGCTGTGGGTTGTATTTCTCCTGCTTCTGCGCCTGTTCAGATTAATGTTACTCCACTGGCAGCATCCCCGAGCATTTCAGCATCCGGTCCGACAGAGTTCTGTGAAGGAGAAACGGTTACACTTACATCGACCTCTGCAGATAGTTATCTCTGGAGCAATGGATTTACCGGACAATCAATAGAAGTTAATACTTCGGGAAACTATCAGGTAACCACTGGAGCTTCATGTCCACCTGCGAATCCTTCAGCCAATACAAATGTTTTAGTAAGACCGCTTCCTGTTCCGATTATCACTGCTGACTTGCGGAGAGATTGTCTGCCTTCTCAGATTCATTTCAGCGCAACATCCGCAGGCATTGGTCCTTTCAGTTATGCATGGACATTCGGTGACGGACAATCTGCTACTTCTTCACAGCCTACACATGAATACGTACGTGATGGTTTTTATACTGTTTCACTCAAGCTCGTCGATATGATTGGCTGTTCCGGTACTTCCACTGAGCCAGCATTTATTGAGATACTGGAGAAGCCTGTCGTTAACATTTCTGTGTCTCCAGCTGTGACAACGCTTTCTGAGCCCGATATCAGACTCGTAAGCTATGCTTCACAGGGGAATTTAGTTTCTTGGACCATCGATCCGTTGGGTACATTTTCGGGAGATACTGTTTTCTTGACAATGCCGGACACAGGAACCTTTTTGGTCGATTACTCAGTTATTACCGACCAAGGATGTGAGGTATCAATTCGTGAGCAAATTTTAGTGGTTGATGATTTTCAAGTATTTGTCCCAACAGGATTTACTCCTAATGGAGATGGATTGAATGATGTTTTCACTCCGGTATGCTCCGGTTGTGCCAGAAAAGGGTTTGAATTCAAGGTATTCACCCGTTGGGGACAAGAGTTGTTTACCACTTCAGAACCCAATCAAGGTTGGAAACCCCAAAATGCTCCACTGGATTCCTATGTATGGAAGGTTTCTGTG
>CALQRR010000139.1 GCA_943333015.1 Chitinophaga pinensis
AAACGTAAAGCTTACGATTCTGACGCTGTGCCATTGTCAATGACTCAGGAAAAATACCGTCAGGGCAAACGCGAACAGATTCTCATTTATGAGCAAAAAGGCATCGAAGGATATCAGAATATCCGTGAAATGGTTGATTTTGTTGCCAGTGATGATCCGCGCAATAAATTCGACTACGGAGATCGCGCGTTCGACTATTTCCCATCTAAAAAATTCAGAATTCCTGTTGATTCTGCCAAAGTGGTGGCTAATGGAACTGTATCTAAAGGTATGGAAGGTCAGATCGTACCGTACATTGATTTCGAAATTGACCGGAATTATATTCTAAAAGCAGAACTGATGATTTTGGATTTGTTGGCAACCAACAACTGGGAACGTCCTGTTTATTTTGCGGTAACCGTTGGTGATGATTCCTACATCGGACTTCAGGATTATTTCCAGCTCGAAGGTCTCGCATATCGCTTGGTGCCTATCAAAAGTCCATCTGGTCGTGGCGATAATTTTGGCCGTATTGATACTGAAAAGATGTACGACAACATGATGAATAAATTTGTGTGGGGTGGTGTCGATAAAAATGAAGTCTATATGGATGAAAATAACATGCGTATGACCATGAATCTCCGCAGTAATTTCGATCGTCTTGCGTCCTCATTGATTCAGGAAGGCAAGAAAGATTCTGCCATCAAAGTTGTGGATCGTGCCTTTGAAGTGCTACCAGAACGTAACGTGCCTTATAATTTCTTCGTTGTTCAACTTGCCGAAGATTATTATCAGGCAGGAGAAACCACCAAAGCCGATAAAGTTCTGAACCGCTATGCTGATATCGTAGAACAGGAATTGGTGTATTACTACAGTCAGAAATCTAAAATCATAAAGCGTTTCGACAACGAAATCCAACGCAATATGTCGATCTTCAAATTCATACTCGATGTGGCCAAACGCGGAAATCGGGATGTATTGGTGAAGGATTTGGACACACGTTTTAAAGCACTCGAAGGACAATACCTTTCATCTGGAGGGTCTTCCATGGGAGGACGTAACTAATTCGGAGATGAGCCTGGTTCAACCGGCTGCTATTTTTCGCACACTTTTGCCCGGAGCTTATTGGCGTATGCCGGCTTCGGGCAAAGTTGTTTATTTGACGTTTGACGATGGTCCTGTTCCGGAAATAACAGATGCTGTGGTCACCATGCTTGGTCGGGTAGGAGCGAAGGCAACTTTTTTCTGTATTGGAAAAAATGCAGAGTCTCATCCTGAAATCATTCAGCGGCTTCTCCGCGAAGGCCATTCCTTAGGCAATCATACGTATTCGCATAAAAGCGGATGGGAAATCCCAAAAGATGTTTACATTAAAGATGTAGACCATTGTGCTCAAATTATCCATTCAAACCTATTTCGACCACCTTACGGGAAACTCAGGCCCACTCAGTTTTTTTACTTACGCAAAGCGTATAAAATCATTATGTGGGATGTGTTATCAATGGACTATGATACTTCCCTGCGCCCTGAGATTTGTTTAGCACATGTGATGAAGCATGTGCGTCCAGGTTCTATTGTCACGTTTCACGATTCGGTGAAGGCCTGGCCACGTTTAAAAGAGGTGTTACCTACTGTATTGCAAGAGCTCACCGCACAGGGGTATACATTTTCGGCACTCTTCCCGGATGATTTTTCGTTGTAAATAAAAAAACTGCGTTCTTTGCCCACATGGACAAGGAATTTGAAGCAGGATATTTTGATCCGATCCGCCCTTTTTACGATAACGAAGTACCCGATGCCATTGAACGCTTGCTGGCTCAGCCATCGTTTCATTCGGCTTTGCGGTATGTATTTCCCGAACTGAGCGGAGATGACGTTAAAGAACGTTTGCGTTCGCTGCATTCGGTCGATGAATTTCAAGCAAAGATCATCTCAAACGCTGTTGCTGCCATCATCCGCAGTTCAACCACTGGTGTTCGAGTTGCAGGTCTCGAAAAATTGGATCCTTCCAAAGGATATCTTTTTATCTCCAATCATCGCGACATTGTTTTGGATTCCGCTTTTTTGAACTACTTGCTTTTCGTTCAGGAATTTCCAACAACGCGTATTGCCATCGGTAGTAATTTGCTCTTGATGCCTTGGATTGAAGATCTGGTTCGATTAAATAAAAATTTCATTGTGCACCGCAATGTTCAAGCACGCCAGGCATATGAATATTCATTACGTCTGTCTAGATACATTCGCCACTCCATTGAAAAGGAAAATTGTTCTGTCTGGATTGCTCAGAAAGAAGGTCGTTCCAAAGAGGGATACGATCAAACACAGGCTGGACTTGTTAAAATGTTTGGTATGAGTACCGAAGATGGTTCCGAAGGATATGAGAAACTGAATATTGTTCCTGTCAGTATTTCTTATGAACTCGAACCGTGTGCGGGTATGAAGACGATGGAGAAATACATCAAAGCTCAAACGGGAACCTATGTAAAAACAGAAGGCGAAGATCTTCGCAGCATGCAATTAGGTATTGCTCGACCGAAAGGCCGCGTTCAGTTTACGTTTGGAGAACCGCTTTCGAATGAGAAAATTCAAGAGGCATTTAGTTCCGGCACCCGGAATGAGGCCATGAAAACGATTGCTGAGTTAATCGACAAACAAATCATTGGAAACTACCGACTGTTTCCCTATAATTATTTGGCGTACGACATGCTGCATCACACCTCACAATTCGAAACGAAGTATTCCGATAAAGACCGTGCAGCATTTGAATCTTACCTGAATGAAGAACTACATCCATTAAAAGGAGAAGTAGCGTCATTACGCAAACAAATGCTCACGATATACGCCAATCCGGTTGTTCGGAAACTCGAATTGAACGTGCTCGAAGCGTGATATTTATTCGCCGGAAAATCCGGATTTCCGGTGACTACCATCGCAATACGGTTTGTTGGATGACGCTCCGCAGCGGCATAACGCAACAATCCCGTCTTGAGTAGTTTGATTTCCGTGCGTGTCTTCTAAAATGCAACCGGTTTTTATAATCAGCGGTCCACTAGCCGAAACCTGAATAATGGGAATTGCTGAGTTGGTGGTGACTTCCTGATCGGAATCATCGTTTCGGCGGTACGAAAGGGCACCGGAGGGGCATATTTCAACCGCTTCAATGATAGCTTCCGTTGATCCGTTTTCCAAAATAATCCATGGCTTTCGGCGTGGATCAAATACGGGCATTAATTTCCGGAAACAATTTCCTGAATGAACACAAACTTTTGGTTTCCAGAATACAGTGATTTCTGAATTTTCATAACGCTTTGCAGGAAGGTTCATTGGAGTAAATTAAGGTGTGAATAAGGTAAGGTCTTCGGACCATTTTTCAAACATTTGATCATATTCTCCTTCCGAACTGGCTGCTATTGTTTCATAATTCATCTGTACCAGATCGTTTAAAAACATCCGCTCCGGATGAATTTTGCAAATAATATCGGTCACCGAAAAGTAATTGCCCATGCGCTTGATTTCCTGAAATTCCGTTTCATTGGAGATTTTAAAAAAGGTATTTTCATCGCTGTATTTTCGAAAAACAGGATACGTCATATTCTCTTAAATTGGTGCGAACAAAGATCTGTGGATCTTGTTTGAATGGCGTAATTTTCACAAAAAAATACATGGCATCTACCGCAATTGTAATCGGGGCAGGCTTTTCGGGAATGTCGGCTGCAACCAGTCTGGCGCAACAAGGTTACGACGTAACAGTTCTCGAAAAACATGAGCAACCTGGCGGCAGAGCTCGGAAGTTTGAAGCGCAAGGCTATACATTTGATATGGGCCCCAGCTGGTATTGGATGCCCGATGTTTTTGAATCGTATTTCGCTCGTTTTGGGAGAAAGGTTTCTGACTTTTATCAACTCGATCGTCTTGATCCATCCTATTTTGTTTACTGGGGGAAAGGAAACTATTCTCCCATCCCAGCCAACCTCTCGGATTATAAAAAACTGTTCGATTCCTTTGATCCGGGCAGTGGTGATCGCCTGCAGAAATTCCTCGATGAAGCAGCTTACAAGTACGACGTTGGTATCAACCGGTTGGTATACAAACCCGGAAGAAGCCTGCTGGAGTTTGCAGACAAGGAATTAATAAGTGGCGTATTCAGGCTAGATGTTTTTAAAAGTTTATCAGCACATGCACGCAAAGTGACCACACACCCGCAGCTGATTCAGTTACTCGAGTTTCCCGTTCTTTTTCTCGGTGCACGACCAGAAAAAACTCCTGCCTTGTATAGTTTAATGAATTATGCAGATATCGTTTTAGGTACTTGGTTTCCGAAGGGAGGTATGTATGAAATAGTAAAAGCCATGCATCAGGTTGCAGTAGAGCAGGGGGTAAGGTTCGAATTCTCAACACCTGTTGATCGTTTAGAGATAGAAGCCGGTTCAATTAAAAAAGTTCATGCTGGGGGGAAAGCCTTTACTGCAGATGTCATTGTTTCTTCTGCCGATTATCATCACACAGAAATGAAACTGCTGCCTGAAAAATACAGATCGTATTCTGAAAAATACTGGGATTCTAGAGTAATGGCCCCGTCGAGTTTGTTATATTATCTAGGTGTAAATAAAAAACTCAGCAATTTAGCTCACCATAATTTGTTTTTCGATCAGGCATTTGACCAACATGCACATGAAATATATACCGATCCAGCTTGGCCGACCGATCCATTATTTTATGTTTCCATAACCACCAAGACCGATCCTAGCGGTGCTCCGGAAGGATGTGAAAATGTATTTTTACTGATCCCTGTCGCAGCTGGACTCATCGATACAGAGGAGGTCAAAGAAGAATATTTCAATAAAATAATGGATCGTTTGGAGAATCATACCGGCGAACAAATACGACCTTATATAGACTTTAAACGAAGCTATGCTTATCGCGATTTTGTGAATGATTACGGCGCTTTTAAAGGAAACGCTTACGGTCTTGCAAATACCTTAATGCAGACTGCTATTCTAAAACCATCCTGTAAAAGTAAAAAGGTTAAAAATCTGTTTTACACTGGACAGCTAACCGTTCCAGGGCCAGGCGTTCCGCCTTCACTTATCTCTGGGCAAGTTGTCGCAAAAGAGGTAGAGAAATTATTCCCTCTTTCCTGAAAGGTTTTAATTAATCCTTTTCATATATTCGCCTCCTGAAAAGGAAGCATGGGGAATTATTTATATATCGCGGTAGTTACTTTTATGCTCTGTATGTGGATGAAGCTTCATTCGGCTTTTCAATATTTTTGGATATTTATTACAGAAATTCTCTATTCCAGCTCAGGTTCTACGACAATCCACCTTTGGTCAAAACAGAATGAGATTAATCTTTCTCAACTGATCATCTCAAACAATCAGCTCATTGCTGTCGAAAGGTTTGTCTCAGCATCTTTCCTATTAAGATTCAATTACAGTCATAGAATAGACATCTGCTCTAAATCAAAACGATTCAATTGTGATTCAGATTCCCACAGGATGGGTTG
>CALQRR010000140.1 GCA_943333015.1 Chitinophaga pinensis
ACCGCGGACAACGTGTTACCACCGAATCGGCTATGGCGAAGCTTCATGCGTCGGAGATGTGTGTTTACGCATCCAATGAAGCGGTGCAGATCCACGGTGGATACGGATACACCAAAGACTTCCCGGTAGAGAAGTATTACCGCGACTCTAAACTGTGTACCATTGGTGAAGGAACTTCTGAAATTCAGAAAGTAGTCATCGCAAAAAATATCCTGCAATAACAGGATCTCTGTTTCCCCAAAAAGCCGCATTTGCAATCAGCATTTGCGGCTTTTTGCATTCCAGTCCATCCTGATCGTTTTGTACTTCTCCCAATTTTTTATGTAACCCAAGTAGGTTACATAAAAATACCACGGCAACTGTGCCGGATTTTAACAGGAATAAAAAACAGAGAGCATCACAGAACTCTGTCAATAAAGAACTTACGGAGTAATGAAGCAGGAATTGGCACAACAAATAGAAAAACTCTTACATCAGCCAAACTCCTGATTTTAATGGACTTCCGGAGCAATTAGAGCGATCTAGGTTTGCTATGCACCAATGTGTAGCATCATGAAACGAACTTTACCTAGCATCTTTTTGGGGCTTGTCGGCAGCTTAGTTGCACGCTCCGACGTGCACGCTCAAACTGATCCAGCAGGATCCGAATTCACCGCATTAAACCATAAGTTGGCAGATGTGGATTTACTGGCTGAGCTCAATGAAGAATACCGGGAACCGAAAAAAACATCACCGGCGAAATCGCTTGATCTCAAAATCAAAGCCTCGCGCCTGCATGTGGACCTGAAAAACGAACGTCAGGTTGAATTTTCCGCAAACACGGGTTGGGCCACCGACTTTGTATGGAAATTCGGAGACGGTAGTACAATAAGCGGCTTTCAGCATGTGAAGCACGAATACCGAAGACCGGGCAAGTACGAGATCACCTTACTGGCCAGTAACAAAGAACATGTAGCTCGGCAAACCATGGAAATTGAGGTGGTCGATAATTCAGCCCCGCTTGAACTGGAAGAAATGGAGCACTTTATAGTGTTTCCATCCGACAACAAGTTGGAAGCCGCCATACAGCTTAAACTTCCGAGGCGCGAACGACATTTGCTTTTGGAAATAAAAAACATCGAAGGGGAACGGGTCTTTGAATACGAGATTGGAAAAGTTCGGAAAACTGAAATTATCCATGTGGATCTTCAAAACCTCGATGCAGGTAAATACTATGCAATTCTGAAAGGGAAAAAGTATAGTCTGGCCAGTCGCTTAACAGTTGCCCGCTGATTTAGTCTTTTCGGAAACCTTCAAAAGCACCGAGTCCAAACAAGGCGAAATCGTATTTAACCGGATCAACCGGATCGAAGCTGCGCAGCATGGCCGTGAGTTCTTCAGCCGCTTGCCAGTCGTCCTGTTTCCTATGGAGAATTCCGAGTTTTCGGGCGACACCACCCGAATGGACATCGAGTGGGCAAATAAGTTGTGAAGGATTGAAAACCGTCCAAATGCCGAAATCGATGTTACGATTGTCGTGACGAACCATCCAGCGTAAAAACATATTGATACGTTTGGCCGCTGAATTTCGGGAAGGATCCGATACATGACGGGACGTACGAGCAGGAGCTTCGTTTCCAAGAAACTGTTTCCGGAACTGTATAATTCCATGTTTGACATCCCCTTCCGGACTCTCGAAAAGCTTTTCAAGGGAAGAATTTTCCTTCAACAAGCGTTGCAGTGATCGCAAGAAAAACAAACAATCTTCGCCATTGAACGTGCGGTGGACGAACGATTCAAACGGTTTTAAATCACCCTCCTGAAAATCACATATAAATGCAGCAGGTGCATCATCCATCCGATCGAGCAGCCAATTGGCATTCCGAATAAGTGTGGTTCTTTGTCCCCAGGCGATGGTTGCAGCCAGAAAAGCAGCCAACTCAATATCGGCCGGTTGGGTATATCGGTGCGGGACAGAAATGGGGTCTGTTTCAATAAATGTTAGCCGGTTGTAGAGATCGGCTTTTTCATCGAGTAAGGCTTGAAGTGCTGCTCTGGAAAAAGGCTCAGTAATCATCATCCCCCCAAAAAACATCTTCATTGAGTACATCCCACGAAGATTCCTCTGGGGCATTGGGCAATGCATTGATGGCTTCAATGAGCTGTTCGTGCAGGTCTTCCTGTAATTGAGCATGTAAAACCACATCCACATCTTCGGTATAATGAAAGAAAATGCGGTTCACTTTTTCCTCCCAAAGTTGCTTGAGCTGATCGGCTGAAATTTGATTCGGAGAATGCGCCTGAAGATCCGATAACAGCAACGCAATCACCTGATCAGCATCGGCAGGAACCACCCAAAAGATGGTATAGCTTTCCCCGAATAATTCCCAATCGCTCGATTCATTTGTGAGCGACAGTGGCATATCATCAAACTGAAACTCTTGCTGCTTCAGCGCATCTTCGCTAAACTTAAAACCGGCTTGCTCCCGCGCTTCACGTGTAGGAAGTAATTGAGCAACAGGCAGCATGGCTTTCAAAGGCGCATAGGTTTCCGACCAGTGAGCTTCTGAAAATGCAGCAATTCGTAACCCTTTTTGCAGGATGTTTTCGATGCGGGTGTTTTTCAGCAGCGCGAAACCTGGCAAGGGTTTGCCAGAAAGGAAATCAAGAAAGGGGCTTGTCATATCGGTGGCTAAATTACCAAATGCTGTAGATTTCTGTTTTTTATCGTTCAACAATTTCTGGACAATGTATGTTTGTGAACCATGGCTATCTTTTTATATCTGCTCCTTTCAACCTTACAACCGATGGAATCAACCACTCCGGAAACCCTTACGATGAACGTTGAAATTGTAGGGGTAAAAAATACGAAGGGGCATATTTTGCTTGCTGTTTTTCGCTCCGCGGAAGGTTTTCCTGATAAACAAGCATCCGCATTCAGAAAAGAACGCATCCAAGCGACAGCTGGAACCATGCACGTGGAATTGAAAAATCTGCCCCCGGGCAACTATGCCATTGCACTGGTGCATGACGAAAATGACAACCTGAAACTCGATACCGGTCTGTTTGGAATTCCCAAAGAAGGTTTTTGCTTTTCTAACGGGGCCATGGGAACGTTTGGTCCACCCTCTTTTGATGCTGCCGCCATCCTTCTCCGTGCCGGAAACCTCAATCATAAACTCAACGTCAAGTATTGGTAAGCACTGTCTGAAAGTGTATATTGCCAGCAGAAATCTGCTACATGAAACACTTTCTACTCCCTTGCCTCCTTGGATTGTCCCTCAGTCCTGCGCTAGCTCAGGTTACTGTCGTTCAATCGGATATGCCCTCCGCAGGTGACACACTTCGATTCAGCATTGCTTCCGGAGCAGCGGGGATTGATCCCGGAGCCGGTGGAAATAATCAAACGTGGGATTTCAGCAGTTTGCAATCACAATCGCAGTATGTAGACGATTTCCTACCTGTCTCAGCAACACCTTTTACCTATGTTGCCACCTACGGACTTCCGTTCAGCAGCAGTTATTCAGACATGGGACGGTTGGACAACAGTGCTTTTCAGGTTCCAACCATTCCGGGCATCAACTTGACCATTTCGGATGTCTATAATTTTTACAAAAGCGGGAGCTCTAGCTTTTCTCAAAAAGGATTTGGCGCCAGCATCAATGGCTTTCCTTTGCCAATCCCATATAGCAGTTCAGATGTTCTTGTTCCGCTGCCTTTAACTCCAAACAGCACGAGTTCGTCGCCCTATAACTTCGATATTCAGATTCCAACTATAGGTTATTATGGACGCGAGGCCGTTCGAAACAATACAGTGGATGGCTGGGGAACGCTCATCACTCCGTTCGGAACATTTCAAACCTTGCGCATTCGTTCCGAACTGGTGTATTCCGATACCATCGCCATTGATCAATTCGGCTTTGGCTTTCAGCTTCCAGAGCAGACCGAAATCAAGTACAAATGGGTGGCTCCCGATTACGGCTGGCCTTTGCTAGAAATTACCGCCACCACATTGCCTTTCGTGGGAACAGAAGTTATTAGTCGCGTGGTGTACCGCGATAAATTTATATTAGATAATACTGGGTTTGCGAATTCTTTTGGACCGAGTCAGGTGCTCATTTATCCCAATCCAACTTCAGATGTAGCAATGGTGAAATCCGAATTACCGACCGCCGGAACCATGAGTTATGCGGTGTTCGATGCAACAGGTCGTTCGCTGATGCAGATAGAAAGAGGCATCCAGCCATCCGGCACCTGTATGGAAATTTTGCCTTTACGTGCATTAAACCTTGCAGACGGCATTTACTTTCTCAAAATCCAACACGGAACTTCCCGTCCGGTCATTCGACCACTGCTTGTTCATAACCAATAGCAGAGAGTTCACGTATAGGCATTTCAAGGGGTATTTTTGTAAAACTCCCAATCAGTGGAATGCAACTTTTTACACGTTTGATTTTTCTTACAATTACGCTTTTATGCTGCATAGGCACCCTGAGTGTTTATGCAGACGGAGGTGTGCGGTTTGAGGAAAACAAAGGTCAATGGCCCCGCTCGGTTCATTACCGGGCAGACATTCCCGGAGGAGCGCTTTTCGTTGAACAAAACGGGTTGACCTATCATTTTCAAAAATCCGAAGAAGACGGTCACAATCACGGCCGTTATGGAGAAACCGGTCATGCACCTTTAAAAGGACATGTGCTGCGGATGACTTTTTTGGGTGGAAACATGCAGGCGATCACCACCGGTCAACAGCGCCTTTCCTCCTACTCCAATTATTACATCGGAAAAGACCGCAAGCAGTGGGCAGGAAATGTATTGGCATTTGCACAAGTAGAACGCAAAAACATCTATCCCGGAATCGACTGGGTAATGTATTCGAACGCGGCAGGATTGAAATACGATTTTGAACTCGCAGCGGGAGCCAATCCTGAGCAGATACAATTGCACTATGCAGGTGCAGATAAATTACGTTTGTTGGAGGGGAAATTACTCATCAGCACCAGTTTAGGTACCCTGGAAGAAAAAGCGCCCATTGCCTGGCAGGAGATTGACGGCCAACGGATTCCCGTTACTTGCCATTTCCGAATTAACGGAGATGTGATTCGGTTTGAAGTAGGACAGTACAACAAAGCCTATCCGCTCACGCTTGATCCGCAGCTGGTTTTTGGAAGTTTCTCCGGCTCAACAGCCGATAATTGGGGCTTTACCGCCACCTATGACAATGCCGGAAATACGTATTCCGCTGGAGTCGTTTTTGGCGTTGGATATGCCGTGACAACCGGAGCATACGAGCAAACATTTGCCGGCGGCGCAGGTTCGCGGCCTTGCGATATCGGCATTATCAAATATAACACAGCCGGACAACGCCTCTACGCTACATACTTAGGCGGGGCTGGGAATGAAATTCCACAAAGTCTGATTGTAAGCTCCAGCAATGAGTTGTTTTTATTTGGAACCACCGGTTCAGCCGACTTTCCAACCAGCTCAACA